>NZ_CP046530.1:2100000-2353801 GCF_030408375.1 Corynebacterium afermentans subsp. lipophilum
CGCTCGTAGATGGCGTTGCGCTGGTCGCGGTTGAAGGGACGGCCGTCCCAATCGCGTTCGATGAAGTACTGGCGCAGCTCCGGACCGATGTCCGTGAGCAGGTAGCGCATGTGCCCCAGCACGGGGTAGTTTCGCAGAACCGGGTATTTGGTCTGCGTGAGGTCGTGAATGGCGACACCACCCAGCGCCGCTGCTGCTGCGCCAAGGGCGCCCTTGGCGAATGTTCCTCGCTTCTCCTTCGACATGCGCACCATCATGCCTTATGAGTGTCCACATACTAAGACGGACGCGCGCTAGCGAGCTTCGCGTCCGTCTTCGCAGTTCACGGGGCTATGGCTTTGCGACGACCTCCCCGTAACGGGTGGTGGAGCACCTAGAGGCTTCGCCCCAGTGCGCGCATTTGCCAGCCCGCCTGCTGCCACTGCTGGGCGTCGAGGACGTTTCGTCCGTCGATAAGCAATTGCTTGTCGACGAGCTCCGCCGCCCACTGCGGATCCATCTCCTTGAACTCTTGCCATTCGGTGGCGAGGATGACCAGCTCCGCGCCGCGCAGGGCGTCTTCGAGGCTGACGGCGTAGTCGAGGGTGGGGAACACCTTGCGGGCGTTGTCCATGCCCTGCGGGTCGTAGACGCGCACGCTTGCTCCGGCGAGCGAGAGCTGGCCGGCCACGGCGAGCGCGGGCGAGTCGCGCACGTCGTCCGAGTTCGGCTTGAACGCGGCACCGAGCACGGTGATGTTGCGGCCGATAACGCTGCCGAGCTCCTCGCGCGCCAGGTCGATCACGCGCTGGCGGCGACGCATGTTGATCGCGTCCACCTCGCGGAGGAAGGTCAGCGCCTGGTCGGCTCCGACCTCGCCGGCGCGCGCCATGAACGCGCGGATGTCCTTGGGCAGGCACCCGCCGCCGAAGCCCAGGCCGGCGCCGAGGAACTTGCGGCCGATGCGGTCGTCGTAGCCGATGGCGTCCGCAAGCTGGGTCACGTCCGCGCCGACGTTCTCACACACCTCACTTACGGCGTTGATAAACGAGATCTTCGTGGCCAAAAAGGCGTTGGCGGAGACTTTCACCAGCTCCGCGGTCTGCAAATCCGTCACGATGAACGGGGTGTCGTTTTCCAGCGGGGTGGCGTAGATCTCGCGGGCGATCTCCTCCGCGCGGGAGTTCTCGGCGCGGTGGCCTAGCACGATCCGGTCCGGCTCGATGGTGTCTTTGACCGCGTAGCCTTCGCGGAGGAACTCCGGGTTCCACGCGATCTCGACGCTGGCTTTGTTGCCGTGCTCGGCGGCGAGTGTGTCGGCGCGCTCCTGCAGGGCGGCGGCAGTGCCGACCGGGACGGTGGACTTACCCAGGATCAGGTGCTCGCCTTCGAGCTGGGGCACCAGATCGTCGATGACGGCTTCGACGTAGCGGGTGTCCGCCGCGTAGGAGCCGCGCTGCTGCGGGGTGCCCACACCGATGAAGTGCACGTTCGCGAACGCGGCGGCCTCGGCGTAGCTCGTCGTAAAGCCAAGTCGGCCTGCTTCGATGTTGCGCTCGAGCACCTCGGGCAAGCCCGGCTCGTAGAACGGCACCTTGGAGTTCTTCAGCGCCTCGATCTTGGTTTCGTCAACGTCTACCCCCAGCACCTCGTGGCCGAGTTCAGCCATGCACGCAGCGTGCGTCGCCCCGAGGTAACCAGTGCCAATCACAGTCATCCGCATAACAGGCCATTATGCCGTGGACCGGCGGGCTCGGCAGGGTGAGCAATGTGTGCATATTTGTAGCAGCGGAAATTCATATGCTCCTCGCGGGCTCTATTTTTCAAAATCGTATTTTTTGCAAAATAGATAGATGGAGATTTCGCTAAAATTCCAGAATTGAAGATTCTGACCCGTAAAGGACGCTCTGGAAATGGACAACTACAAAAACCTGAAGACAGTGTTTCACAAATCCCCAGACGGCCAACGGGCTGCAGAGGCGGAGTACATCTCCCGATTTTCATCCCCAGCTGCGCTTCATTGGGACTTCACAGTAGGCAAACATCAACTTTTCGCGGTACTAACTGCAGAGATTCAGTCGCTTTTGGAGCAGGTCTGGAGGACGGACCTCCGAATTTCCCACAAGTGGTCCACGCTCCCAGGCGTAGCAGGTAGCCACTACCTGACTGGCCTGCTCATTGAGGAAATCAAAGCGACCAATCAGATTGAGGGCGTGCATTCGACCCGTCAAGAAATTGCGGAAGCTCTAACCCGCCCCTCAACCGGACCGCATAAGCGTTTTCGCGAAATGGTTGCCTTCTACGAGTCGCTGCTTAACCCTAATGATCGACCAGAGTTCCCGCGGACTCCCGCATCCCTCCGCGCTGAATACGACAAGTTACTTGCGAAAGAAATCGATGAAGCGGATCGTCCCGACGGGCAATTGTTCCGAGCAGGAACAGTAGAGATTCACGATGGCATGAAGGGAGTTCACAAAGCTCCCCTCGGCGAAGACAACATTGAAGAGCGCATGCGGACGTTCCTAGACACCCAACAAGATGAAACCCATGTCCTTATCAACGCGCTCGTCGGCCACTTCATGTTTGAGTACACTCACCCGTTTTACGACGGTAACGGCCGTATGGGACGCTTTCTTCTCGCATTCAAGGCCCTCGAGGTCCTTTCTCCACCGACCTCGATGTCCCTCTCTCACCAGTTCTCGCTCCAGAGGAAGAAGTACTACGCGGCTTTCGTAGAGACGGAAAACGCGATGAACTACGGGGAGGGAACTTTCTTCCTCAAAGCCATTCTCGAGATGCTGATCGATGCTCAGAATGACTTGGAGACATCACTGGATCAAAAGCATTCCCAGTTACATAGTTTGCAGGAGGTTTTATCCTCGGTAAATCGAGACGAATACGAACGCGACTTACTTTTCTTAGCCGCGCAGGCATTTCTTTTTAGTCCGGATCTCCCCTTCCCCCTCAAAGAAGCAGTTTCAGCAATGGGGCGCTCTTGGAACACCGTCCGCCCCGCAGCAGAACGCCTGGAGGCGGAGGGCCTAATCCAATCCGCATCCAAGCGTCCGCTCACGCTCGAACTCACTTCTCAGGGCCGTGAATACTTGCGTTTGTCAGAGTACTGAGCGGGGCGGGCCTTTGGCTCGTCGATAAGCAAAAGCCCCTACCGGAAGTTCAGGTACGCCTTCGATGGGGTGGGGCCGCGCTGGCCCTGGTATTTCGAGCCGAGCTTGCCGGAGCCGTACGGGGTGTCCGCGGGCGAGGTCATGTTGAACAGCGCGAGCTGGCCGACCTTCATGCCCGGCCATAGGACGATGGGCAGGTTGGCCACGTTGGACAGTTCCAAGGTGATGTGGCCGGAAAAACCTGGGTCGATGAAGCCTGCGGTGGAGTGCGTGAGCAGACCCAGGCGCCCCAGGGAGGACTTACCCTCGAGACGGCCCGCCAGGTCCGCGGGCAGCGTGAAGCACTCGAGGGTGGAGGCGAGCACGAACTCGCCGGGGTGCAAGACAAACGCGTCGCCGTCCGGCACCTCAACGAGCGTGGTCAGATCCGGCATCTCCTGCTTCGGGTCGATGTGCGTGTACTTCGAGTTGTTGAAAACGCGGAAGAACTTGTCAATGCGCACATCGATCGAACTCGGCTGAATAAGCTCGGCGTCGAATGGGTCGATACCGAGGTGGCCGGAGTCAATGGCATCGCGGATGTCGTGATCTGAAAGCAACACGAATCAGAGTGTACTTCCCTGTTTTGGGCCACGATTCCGTGGTGCTAAAGTTGTCAGAGCTGCCGGCGTAGTTTAGTGGTAGAACATCAGCTTCCCAAGCTGAGAGTGCGAGTTCGATTCTCGTCGCCGGCTCTCTTTTCTTCTCAGGGGGCGTGCCCGCGGGCCTATAAGAAGTAGCGGATTTTCCACGGCACCTCAGGGCCGTACACCTTCAACTTCACACTCGTCCGCGTCCACGTAGCGCCGCGCCACCCACACCGGCGGGGTGGGAAGCAGGTCGCCTGAGCAGTTTCGAAACACGTTGCGCCCCGGCGAATACTCGAAGATGAAGCCCACGCGGCGGATGCACTGCAGCGCCTCCTTCGAATTCGGGAACCGAAACGCGAGCAAGAGCTGCCCCACGTTCACGGTGAAGTAGCGCCCGTTTTGGAAATTGCGGGTAGCGACGAGGAAAGCGTTGGGGTCCGGGAGGTCGTCGAAAAGCATTATGCGTGGCTGCACGGTCCGATCGGCTTCGAGGACACCACGCTCACCGGGTAGCCGTGGCCGTTAAACTCGCCGCGCAACACGGGCCACTCGCGGTTGTAGTCAACCGCGTTGGCCAAACGCTCGGGGTTGTGGTGGTAACAGGTGTACACGCCGTCTTCGACGGAAAAGATCAGCTTGTTGCCGTCGTGTTCGATGATGGTGATGGGCAGCCAATCCTCCTTGGGGCCGTTGGCGGCGCGCAACACCGGGATCCAGTGCCCTTTGTGACCGTCGGCCACCAGATCGCACTGGTCGTGTCCGCACGGGATGCGCTCAGCGGGTTCCGGCAGCGGGACTACGGTGCCGTTTTGGTCGCGGATTGCACCTTCGATGGCGGAGTACTCGAACTTTGGACCGGTGCGGCCGACAAAGTCGAACGCCTCCATGGCCGACGGGAATTCCGCGGTGACGGTCTCATCGGTGCCGTCGAGGGTGAAGGTGACGGTGGTGATGTTGACGCTGCCCAGGGTTGCGGGGACCCAGTCGTTGGCGAAGATGGACGGGGTGGACATTTCTGGCATGTCGGAAGACATGGTTGATCTCCTTTGAGAATCGCACTTCCGGCGCGGCGGTTGCGCGTGCCGGCGGATCTTCTCCCGGGGGCACCGTGCGCGATATGCGCGGTTGCCAGCCGACGAGCCGGGAGGCTTTGCCCCGTTGCGGCGGGGCCGTCGGACTTCGTGATCCGCTCAGAACAATAACAGACCGCTTGGTCTACTGCAAGTGGGGGCCGGAGGACGTCGATAAGCAATATGCTCAGAAGAATGAAACTGAGCAGCGCGATGATGACACTGGCGGCCGGGTACGGGGCGGTGCGCGGGCTGCAAAACCGGCCGGCGATGCCGTTCAACGACCGGAATTTTCAGCCCGAGCACCCCACGCCGGTGATATACATACACGGTATTAACTCCCGCACCGCGGCGTTTGAGATGAACGCACATAGGCTGCGCGAGCAGGGGTTTTGGGTGTGGGGGTACGACTACGGCGACATGATTGCGCCGGGGTTCTTCGGCACCGGCGACCTCAACTCCATCGTCGGCGACGTGGAGGAACACGTGGACCGCGTACTGCGGAAAACCGGCGCGGAGCAGGTGGATATTGTGGCGCACTCGCAAGGCGCGCTGATGACCAAGCTGTTCATCTCGCGCGGGGGCGCGGCGAAAGTGCGGCGCGTGGTGGCGATGGGCGGCAACTTCCACGGCACCGACTTCCGCGGGCTAGCCGGACGGATGGGCGAGATCGCCTCGAAGCACCCGCACCTCACCGCACTGCTCGCCCCGGGGGCGGCGCAGCAGCTCGCAGGTTCTGCCTGGTTGCGCGAGTTCGCGAGCGGCCCGGACACCGTGCCGGGAATCGTGTACACCTCCATTTACTCGCCGGCGGACACCGTGGTCACGCCGGCGTCCGCGTCGATGCTTCAGGCCGCGCCGGGGGCGGACGTGGCAAACATCGACTCCGGGCAGTGGTACGACGGCTACGCGCCCTACCACGCGCTCATGCCGCGCGATCCGCTCTACGCGGAGCTCACCGCTTGGGGGCTGCTGCGCGACGTGGGCGACCATGTGCCGCCCGCAAGTTTCGACTGAGTATGACGCTTATCGACGGGCTAAAGTTGCTGGCCATATGGGGTTATTCGAACGTGTGTTCGTGTTTTGTGTGGTCGTGTCGGAGGCGTGTCGTAGCGTGTGCATTGTCCATTCGTTGACGGTGCGACTCTGAAGGGAGGGATCCGGCCATGACCACGGTGATTGACCACCACGTGGACCAGCTCGTCGATAGCCTGAAGGCGCTCGAGGCGCTGCTGATGCAGCCCGAATCCCTCCACCTACTGTCCACACACCAGGCGATGGAGCGGCTGCACGCGGCGCTGCCGCTCCTGTCCAACGCGAACATCGCGTTTGCGCACCTCTGCGAGCGAGATGGGGCGGGCAAGCTAGTCGGCGCGAACCACCCTGTGGAGTATTTGACCAAACAGCTCGGGCTCCCCCGAGCCGACGCCTTTAGCCTGCTCAACCAGGCGAAGACGATGTTCGGCGAGGTAGAGGTGCCAACGCCGCCCTCGGATCCGCTCATGGACGAAGAAGAACGCAAGAAACAGGCCGAGGAAGAGGAGCGCCGCAAGGAAGAGGCGCGCAAGGCCAAAGAGCGCGCCCGGAAGGCGGCCGCGAAGGCCAACGCGGAGAAGAAGCGCATCATCGAACGGGCGCTGATGCAGCTCAACGAGCACTCGGACCCGGGCCGCGACGAAATCTTCGCGCAGGCGCTCGAGGCCGCGGAAACGATGTCCGCGGAGGAGCTGCGGAAGTACGTGAACAAACTGGTCAAGCGCGCCAACCGCAAGGGCCGGGACTACGAAGGCAAGAAGGACCCGCTCGCTGCGTTTAAAAAGCGCACCATGACCTTCAGCGAGGAGGACTCCGACGGCGGTTCCTGGGGGCAGATCTACTTCGACAAAGCCAGCCGCGCCGCGTTCGAGGCCGCGCTGGCCGCAGGCGAGTCACCCGGGGCGAACCTGCCTCCCGGTGCCGAGGACAAGCGCACCCGCGGGCAACGGCGGTTCGACCAACTCATGGACATCGTTGGCAACCACGCGAACTCATCGGCTGTGGCGCGCAAGGGCATCGGCACCGTGGTGATGACACTGACACTAGAGGACCTCATGGGCGCGGACGCCTACACCGAGTTCGCCACCAACACCTCCGTGTCCTTGACCGCTCTGGACATGGTCCGGCTCGGGCTGGCGGGCGACTCGTTTGCCCTCCAACTGGACTCCTGCACCGGGGTGCCACTGTCCCTCGGGCGGGCGCGGTTGGCCAGCGTGGAGCAGAAACTGGTGCTGTTGGCCATGCAGCAGGTGTGCGCCTGGACCGGATGCACCAAGCCGGGCGTGGAACTGGAAGCCCACCACATCCAGTCGTACCTGCACGGTGGGCTCACGGACCTGGAAAACCTTGTCCTCCTGTGCCGCGAGCACCACATGTGCAACAACGACAACAGGGACGGCGCCGGCGGCAAGGGATATTTCGACAAAGACCCCTCCACCTGGGACATCACCCACCACCCCGCCGACGGTGGGCCACCGACACCAACCACCACGCACCAGTACCAACAATCGCCTGGCCAGAGGACTATTCGGCGGGTGCGGAAGAAATACCCCGCGTTCGACGACCCGCCGAACCAGACCACCACCGATCCTCCGTTATTTGATCTCGGCGATGGGTCCAGGGCCGGCCCAGACCGGGGCGGAAACTCAGCCTGAAGTTAGACGCGCGGCGTGGAGTGCCGCGCGGGGTACCTCAGCGTGCTAACCGCAGCGCACGATCGGCTGCGGGTCGTACACCGTGGTCTGGGTCTCCCGGCTGAGCTCATTTCCGGCAAGATCGGAAATGATGCGGGTGTCGGACGTAGTGAACCCCGGCGCGCCCGATGACGGCACACAGCTCGAGCCGGAAACGTTCACCGGCTGCGGCTGCGTCTGCGCCCACCGGCCACCGTTGACAGACTCGACGGTCACGGTCTTGACACCCATCAGGCTCACCGTGACTTCCCCGCCACCGACATCGGTGGCGATGCGCACCGGGTACGGACTGTCGTTGCGGAACTGCAGGTCGATCGCGCCCTCGTACACGGTTGCCTCGCGGCCCGCCGGGTAACGGGAGATGTAGTAAGAGTGCGGCATGTGCGCCACATCCGTCATGCCGGCGAAGTAGGAGGCGTTATACAAGGTGGTGGCGAACTGGGAGATGCCCCCGCCGACCGCGGTATCCGCGCGCCCGTTGAGGATGATGCCGGACTCCACATACCCCTGCGCGGGACCGCGCGGGCCGGTGTAGCCGTTCAAGGAGAACGTCTCGCCCGGGTTCACAATCGCGCCGTTGACGGTCTGTGCCACCAGCGCAATGTTGGTGCCGGACGCGCCCGAGTAGCCACTGGTGGTGAACGAGCCGACCACGTCGTTGAAGGTCGCGTTTTGCGCCTGCTCGGTGGTGAACTGCGCGGGCACGTCCTTGTACACCGCGTCCCACGTGCGGGGCTCGCCGCCGGTCAGCCGCTTTTCAAATCCGGCGAGGGTGGCGTCCCAGTCCACCACGGATCCGTCCACGGACGGCTCGACGCCGCCGCCGGCCAGCACGCGGGCATTTTTGCTTTCCACCTCGGTCTCCGCGAGCTGGTCGCCCAAGATGGTGCGCGCGGCATCGAGGTTCACCTCAGGTGTGATGCGGCCTTCCACCACGGGGAACTGCACGATCTCCCCGATGCGGTCCTGCGGCACCGCGGCGGCGACGCCGTCCTTGCCGGTGACGGTGATCGGGCCGTCCAGGGCGGCGCGCACGGGGCCGCCGAGCGCAGCCTTCATGGCATCGTCGTTGACCGCGGGCTGCGTCTGCGACGGCTCCAGTTCGACACCGTCTGGGTTGAGCCAGCCGGTGGTGACCTCGTCGCGCAGCGCGGCGCGGTCCACGTCCTGGCCCAGCTTCGGGTCGGTCGTTTCGGCCTTGCCTCCCTGCACACGGATGGTGCCGTCGATGGGGTCCACGTGCAGCTCCTCGGTCATGCGGTCGAGCTGGCCGCCCAGTGCTTTGTCGTCGACGGTCGGCACGACATCCACTTCGCGGGTGGTGAACAACCCGCGGAGGCGCTCGACGGGGTTAGCGGTCTCGATGCCGGCGGCGTCCACCGTGGCGTCGAAGTCGATGCCCAGGCCCGACTTCGCAGGGATAAACTCGGTGGCCTTCTCCCCCGCCTTCACGGGCACGGCGTTGTCGGCGACACCGCCAAGTTCTGCTTGGAGCTTCTCGCGCGCCTCATCCGGCGCCATCGCACCGATGTCAACGCCGCCGACCTGGGTGCCGCGGGGGACGTTGCCCCGGTGGGTGGCCAGGTCCGCCAGATAGATCGCGAGCGCCACGGCGAGGATGCCCAAAAGCACACCTAGCGTTATTTTCGTGCCGCGTCCCATCACGCCCGGCCCACCCTTGGCGGTGCCGGCGCGGCCCTTCCTGTGCGAGGTTGCCTTCACCGTAGTCACGCGCCCCACAATAATGCAGATCTTTGATCCCTCATAGCCGCGGGAGCGCGAGAAACGCTTAGAAACCCACGTCGATGAGCTGCTGCTGCACCCTGGTCGCGGCCTCGTCCACGCGGGCCTCAGGGATGTAGCCCTCGTGGACGCACCACACGATGTGGTCGATAATGCCCGGCAGGTCCGCGCCCGAGGACCACAGCGCCTGGTCCGCCCCGGAACCGATCGCCCTGGCCACAGCGTCGCGGGTGGGGGCATAGTCCAGGATGCCGCGCATGCCTGATAAGTCGTCGGTGACTACAACTCCCTCGAAGGGCACGCCGCCGGGATAGTCGCCGGTGCGCAGCAGCCGGTAGGTGTCCGGGTTCATGGAGCTGGGCACGCCGTCCGGGCCAAGTGCGGGGACGATCATGTGCCCCATCATCACGCTGGCGCGCGGGAACTGTTTCAGCAGCGGGCCGTAGGGGCGCAGGTCCAGCTCGCGCATCTGGTCCAGCGGCGGGGTGACAGCCAGGTGGTGGTGCGTGTCCCCGGAGGCGCGCCCGTGGCCGGGGAAGTGTTTGAACGTCGGGGTGACCCCGGCGTCGATAAGCCCCTGCGAGAATAGCCCTGCCACGCGCACGACTTCGTCGGGGTTGCCGTGGAAAGAGCGGTCGCCCACGATGTCCAGGCCGTTAAGGTCCAAGTCCAGCAGCGGCGCGTAGTCCACGTTGATGCCGTGGGCCCGCAAGGAGCGGCCGATGTCGTAGCCGGTGCCGCGAATCACCTCGGGTGGCTGCCCGGCGAGCGCGCGCGGCGGCATGAACTCGCCGAGTACGTGGGTGTGGCGCTGCACGCGGCCGCCTTCGAAGTCGATGGCCACGCTAAACGGCCGGTGGTACTGAGCGCGCAGCGCGTTGATGTCGCGGCCCACCTCGGTCAGCAGTGCCGGGTCCGCCCAGCTGGGGATAATCAGACCGCCGACGCCCTGGTCCAGCGCGAACCGAGCCTGGTCGTAGTTGGCCACGCCGACCACCATGAGCGAGGCGACCTTTTGCCGCAGGTCGTCCGGCACGCGCTGCTGCGCCGGCGACAAGGGAGCGGGCGCGGCCGGGGGCGCGGAAGGCGGCGCCACCTCGGGGGCTTCTTGCTTCTCGACGTCCTCACGGTCCGCCCCCGCAGTCTCCAGGGCAACCTCAGCAGCGTTTTCCTCTGGTTGGTCGGCGCATCCGGCGAACGCGAACGTCGACAGGAGCGCAAGTGCGAGCATCGCCGCACCTGTCCGAGCCCGCATGCGCCTGTCCCCTTGTCAGCTGTTTCAACCCTGTTTCAAACCACAGCCACTGTACCCGCTGCTGGTAGGCTTCTCCGACATGTCCCATCGAGTATTTGCCCTGCCGGCGTCGCTTGCCCGGCGCGCCACCGCGCCCGTGTTGGCCAGCACGGTCGTCGGCGTCGTACTCGGTGTTGTGGGGGTGCTCGGCATCGCGTCCGTATCCGGCCAGTCCACGGTGCCGCAGGGCACGGCGGTGCCGGCGGATGAGGCGGTGCTGGGCGGGCCGGAGTACGGCTCGAGGAAGTAGGCGCTCGTGCGGGGGATGCGCGCGCACCTCGCGGGCTGGCTGGTCCTGCTCGTTGTTGTGCTTGCACAGCCGCCGGGGCAGGTCGCGGCGGACACCAAGTTCGACCTGGTTGCCGCCCCCGGGCGGTTTCTGCGTCGTGCGACCCATGCGTACACGGACGAGTTTCCGCTCGGCCAGGTGCAAAACCAGGCATACGGGTATTTGTTCCCGCAAGGGCCGTTCTACCTGGCGGGGGACCTGCTGCAGGTGCCGGATTGGCTGATCCAGCGCGCGTGGTGGTGGCTGTTGCTGTGCCTGGCGTACTCGGGCGCGCTGACGCTGGCGCGGCGCGTAGGCATCCATGGAACGTTCCCGCAGGTCCTCGCGGCGGGGCTCTATGTGCTAAGCCCGCGCATCCTGACCACGCTCACCGCGATCTCCTCGGAGGCGTGGCCGGTGGCGCTGGTGCCGTGGACGCTGATCCCGCTGACGCGGCGTACCCCGCGGGTGGCGCCGGCGGTGGTGGCGGTGGCGTGCATGGGCGCGGTCAACGCTACCGCCACTATCGCCGCGTGCGTGCCGGCGTTCGTGCTGCTCATAGCCCGGCGCTCCTATGCGGCGGCGGGCAAGTTCGCGCTCGGCGCAGCGGCGGTGTCGGCGTGGTGGATTGGGCCACTGCTGGTGCTGGGGCGATACTCCCCGCCGTTTACGGACTTCATCGAATCCGCCCGCGTGACTACCGCGTGGCTCAACCCAGTGGAGATTCTGCGTGGCACCACCAGCTGGACCCCGTTCGTAGACACGGAACGCGCCGCCGGCCACCTGCTGGTGGCGGAGCCGACATTTGTCATCGCCACCTGTCTCGTCGCCGCCGCCGGGCTGGCGGGCCTGGCGCGCCGGGACATGCCGTGGCGCGGGCCGTTGCTCGCGGTGTTCGCGGTGGGCTTCTGGGTGCTCGGTTCCGCGCACATGAGCACTTCGCTTTACGACGGTGCTCTCGCTCCGTTCCGCAACCTGCATAAATTCGACCCTCTGGTTCACCTGCCGCTCGCGCTCGGTGCCGGGCATGCGGCCGCGAAGGTGAACCGCCCCAAGGCCGTCGGCATCACACTGGCCGCCGTCGTGGCGGTGGCGCCGGCGTGGTCGCTGCGCCTGCTTCCGGAGGGCACCTGGACCGAGGTCTCCCAGGACTGGGTTGCCGCGGGCCAGTGGCTGGACGAGCACGCCGCCGGCACCCGCACGCTTGTGGTCCCTCCGGCGTCGTTCGCGCGGCAGAGCTGGGGGTGGACGCGCGACGAGCCGATCCAGGCACTGACCCAGGCGAAGTTCGCATTCCGGGACGCGGTGCCGCTGGTGGACCCGGAGGCGATTCGGGGGTTGGAGGGGCAGGCGGAGCTCGTCGATAAGCAAGCGTTGCGGTCCATCGGCGTGGGTGCGGTGGTAGTGCGCCGGGACCTTGAGCGCCAACCGCCGACGCCGAGCCTGGGCGAGCCGGACGCGAGCTTCGGCGAGGTGGACATTTTCCTGTTGGATCCGCACGCGGACGTGATGGAGACGACCCGCGAGCCGGTCGCGGTGGACGGCGGCGGCGAGGTGCTGCCGCTTCTGTGGCGCGAGCTCGGCTACTTCCCGGCACGCCTGAACAGCGGAGATGCCGATGTGGTCACCGACACCCCAGCGGTTGCGGTGCGCAACTACGGCACCATCGACGGCCAGTCCGGCCACCTCACCGCCGAGTGGGAGGACGCCACGGTGCGCAACCGAGTGAAGGACTACCCGTCTGCGGGCACGCGCACCGCGGTGACAATGGACGGCTACGCCCGCGCATCTTCGTCGGCCGCCGACGCCGGCGCGTTCGGCGGCCCTGACGCGTCGAAGTCGTTGACCTCCGCCTTCGATGGTTTGAGTGAAACAGCCTGGTGGCCTGCGCCCGGCGACCGCGATGCCTGGATCGAATTCCAATCGCAGCAGGACCACGTCACCATCACTTCCACCGCAGACACGACGGTGCAGCTGTGCGACGGGAACAGTCATTGCCGCAGCGTCACCTTGGTCAAGGACCAGCCGCGCAGACTCACCCGCGGCGACGCCACAATCCTGCAGCTGACGGAGCCGGTGGGCATCCGCGAGCTCGACGTGGGAGTCACGCGCATCGTCGAGGTGGAGGGCACCGCGGACCGCTACTTCTTCCAGCGCCACTTCCCCGCGCACACCGTGATCCAGCGTCGCTTCACCACCGCCGAAGACGCCACGTGGCAGCTCAGCACCCCCGCCACCATCGACGGCGAGCGCCGCGTGGGCAGCGTGTTCTTAAAGGCCGGAACCCACGATCTGTTCACGCGCGCGGACACGGTCATGCTCTCCCGCGCGCCCCTGCCGGACCGCGCCGGCGACAGGTTGATCCTGACCACCCGCGCGTTCAACGACGGGCTTCGCGCCACCCTCGGCGGCACCGAGTTAGAGCCGGTGCGTATCGACGCCGGCGCCCAAGCCTTCCGCGTCCCCCCGGAGGCCAACGGCGAGTTTCGGATGCGCTTCGCCGGGGACAACGCCTACCGCTACTCGCTGATCTTCGGCGGAGCGTTCAGCCTGCTCGTGCTGGCGCTGTGTTTGTGGGTGCCGTGGCGGCGCGAAGACGACGCCCCGTACATGCCGAAGCCCAACGGGAACTGGGCGCCAACCGTCGCTGTGATCGCCTCGTTCCCGTTCCAGGGCCTGGCGGCGGTGGTGCTCGCGTGGGTGGTGCGCCGCTTCACCGTGTTACCGATGCACCGCGTCGCGGCCGCCGCCATGGCCCTCTGCGGGCTCGTGCTGGCGCGCGCGGCGTGGCCGGCGGCGAACTACGCCGGCTCCTCGGCCTTCTTGGTCGTGGCAGGCCTGTTCGCCGTGGCCTGCCTGACCAGCCGCGCGCCCGGCACCTCCACCAGCTCGTAGGAGATGTACGCCACCGCAGTACTCGCCAGCACGGTGGCCACGTAGACAAGCACAAAGTGCCCCGAGAACATCGGCACCCCCAGCACGGGGAAGACGAAGTACAGCACTGCCATGTGCCACAGGAACACCGAGTAGGACCAGTGGCCCAGGGTGCGCATCACCTCCGACGACAGCACTGTGCCGCGCTCACGTTGCCCCAGCGCGAACGGCGCAACGACCAGCACCGCGAACAACGCGCCGAGCAGCACGCGCACGTTGAACTCGGCCGGCGAAGGGTGTTCCAGCCCCCGCGGGCCCACCACCCCGCCGACCCACGCCACCGGCAGCGCCAGCGCCGCAACCGGCCAGCGCGGGCCGCCGTATCGGACGCGAGCGCGCTCCAACTCCGCCAGCACGAGTCCCACCGCGAACCAGGGGGCGTACGACGGCGGCCAGATCTGCATGTTCACCACCGCCGGGTCCGCGATACCCGCCACCGCCCACGGCCACGCCAGCCCCAGCACCACCGACCCCGCCAGCGCCACGCGGCGGCCTCGCGGCCCGAGGCGTAGGTACAACGGCAGCACCAGGTAGAAGGCGGCTTCGACGCAGAGCGACCACATCTGCGTGAGCCCGTCGATAAGCGAATGCGGCACGTAAATCTGCGCAAGCAGCACATTCGCTGCGACCTGGCCCCACGTCACCCCCGCGAGCGGCGGCAGCACGAGCAGCACCACAACCACGCAAACGAGGTACGCGGGCACGAGGCGTGCGATGCGGCGCGAATAGTACCCCTCCCGCCGTCCGCCGCGCGCCAGCAAAAACGCCGAGAGCGCGAAGAAGACAGCCACGAAGTAGTCGAAGCGCTCCAGCACCGCGGAGCCGGTGGCGGTCTGGAACGCGACGTGCGTGGCCACGATGCCGTAGGCGGCCACGGCGCGCAGCCCGTCGAGCTCGGGCAAAATGGCGGGTCTGTTCACGATGGCGCAAGTCTAGCCACCCGGTAGGGTGACACGGGTGAACCTGCGACGCCGACTTGCCGCCTGCCTAGGCATCATTGTCGTGTGCGCCGCGTTAAACCTCGTCTCCCCCATCGTGATTGCGCAGCAGCGCACACTTGATCCGGGCGAGTACACCATGCTTTTCGACGGCACTTCGCCCCGCACCCGCACCGTAGCCCTGTCTAAAGCCCCGAAGAAGCTGAACGCGGTGGTGACCGTGGACGGTGAAGAGGTGGACGCGTTTCCCATCGACCCGTCCACCGCCTTCCCCGCGAAGGGGCGCGCCGGGCTGGGGCCGCTGCTGCCCTACCGCCCGGAGCGGCGCACGTACCCGCTGTTCGATTCCACGTCCGGGGAGGATGTCGGGATGGACTACTTGGGCCCCGGGTCGGTGCAGGGGTTGGACACGTACAAGTACTCGGCCACGCTTTCGGACGGGTGCGTGCGCACCGTTGATGCGGAGCGGCGCACCGGCCGCATCCTCGAGGAGGTGTGGGACTGCGGGGAAGACCAGTGGACGCTTGCCGATGAGACCAAAGCTGCGCAGGTTTCGGCGGCGGGGCGCGACGTGGCGTGGCTGCGCGGGCTGCAGGTGATGTCGGTGCTCACACGGGTCATCGCCGCCGCGGCGTTTGTGGTGGGCCTGGTGCTGTATGCGCGCCGCCGTTAACCACTTCTGGGCGCCGGTGTACGGTGCTCTGCTGGTGGTGGCGCTGACCTGGCCGTTTTTGGTGCCCGGCGGGGCGTTCGCGCTGCGCGACATGATGGTGTTCGACTCCATGGCGCTCACCCGGGCATCGCTGGGCTGGGGAGATTTGGCCGCGCGCAATGTGCCCCAGGACGCGCTTTTGGGGATCCTGCCGTGGCCGGTGGTGTTTCTGCGGGTGTTCATGGTGGCGGCCGCGGGGTGCGCCGCGTGGGCCGGGTACCGGTTCGGCCGCACCCCGCTCGGGCGGGCGGCGGCGATGACGGTGGCGGTGTGGAACCCGTTCGTGGTGGAGCGGCTGCTGCAGGGGCAGTGGTCGCTGGCCGCGGCGGCATGGCTGTTGCCGCTGGTGGCGTTGGGCCTGGTGCCGGCGTCCGGCCTGGCGCACTGGTTGGCGTCGCTGACCCCCACGGGCGCCCTGGCCGCGGCGTGTTTTGCCCGCGGGTGGCGCGGGGTGGCGGTCAGCGTGTGCACCTGCCTGCCGTGGGTGGTGGCTGGCGTGTTCGGCTCCGCGGACGGCACGTCCTCGGCTACGTCCGCCGGGGCGTTCACGCCTCGCGCCGAGGCCTATGCGGGCACTCTCGGCTCCCTGCTGGGCCTCGGCGGGATCTGGAACGGCCAGGCGGTGCCGGCTTCGCGCGAAGCGGGCTTCGCGCTGTTCGGCGTGGCGCTGTTTGCCCTACTTGCGTTGTCGTGGCGGGCGGTGCCCCGCCGCTTCGTGCTGCTGGCGGCGCTGGGGTTCGCGGTGGCGCTTGCGTCCTGGGCGGGGCTGACCACGCCGCTTGTCCAGCATTTCCCGGGTGGCGGGTTGCTCCGCGACGGCCAGAAGTGGCTCATCCTCGCCATCCCCGCCTTCGTCGCTGCCGCTGGTGCGCTCGAGCCTCGGCGCGCACTCGCTGCCGCCGCGTTCGCCCTGCTGCAGGTCCCGGACGCGCCTCTTGCTCTCGCCGCGCTCACCCCCACCACCGTCGAGGTCCCCGCCGTCGACCACCACGGCCGCGACGTCTTCTTCGAATCGCGCCCAGCGCTTTTGCTTCTCGACGGCCACCCAGTCGTCGACCCCGCCCCCAAGGCGATGAACGTTGTCGAATCCGGGGCGCTGACAGTCGACGGGGTGGCGGTGGACCCGCCGTCACTGCGCTGGTCGGCGGCGCAGGCGGCCCTCGACGACCACGACCGCCTGCGCGAGCTGGGCATCGGCGTGGTGGTGCGCGCCGACGGTTCCGTAACCGAGACGGGCGCACCTGCGCGCCCGCTGCCGCCTGCGGGTGTGGCGTTGTTTGCCCTGTGGTGCATGGTGCCCTTGCTGCAGTGTGTCAAGGATCACACGTACAACGACCGGCGCCCCTACCTGCGCGTTTCAGGAATTTAGTTGGCTTTTATCAATTAATGCGTACTTCCAATCATTGACGCCCTTGCACTGTTCGCCTCGCATCTCCTAAAGTGAACGCAAAGTTAACAACAGGTTACGTACAGTCGTAACCCTGAGCCTAGAGAAGGAGCAGATACCGCTTCTGCAAGGAGGAACACACCATGGCTAACAAAATTGACTTCAGCATCATCCGCGAGCGTGCTCTGCGCAACATCCGCGAAGACCTGCTCGTAGAGTTCGCCGGCCAGTTCGACGCGCTCGAGATCAACGACGCATTCGATGCTGTCCTGCGCACCCACCGCAACTCCGCTGTGATCGAGGACTTCATCCCCGTCCTCGTCGAGGCCGAGATGCGCGACCGTCTCCGCGACGGCGAGCTGTTCCCCTCCGCGGCATAACACCGCATAACGCTCCACACGCCCAGCCCCTTCCCAGCGGCTGGGCGTTTTGCTATCTTCAAACGACACTGTCGGTAGCGGCATGCTCGCCGGCATCCAGCGAACGTCAACCCCACGTGCCCGGGGCAAAGGGCACATCATGGCGCCTTGTGGCCGTATCAGGGCTGAAGCGGTTCGATTCCGCTCACACGCACAACGCATGCGGCCTGCACGACGCACACGGGCACGACCCCCACCACAGGGTTGCACCGAGCACCATTTACTACCGCGACGTTGGGGGTGCCGCGGGCGCAGCCGTGAGGGTTGGGAACGGGGACAGCAACGTACAAGGAGGCACACGCATGCTGCTCGCAGAGGCATTGGCGCGCCGCGCCGAGGCGCAGGACCGCCTGAACAAGCTGCAGGACCGCCTGGTCAGGGGCGCGATGATTCAGGAGGGCGACACGCCCATCGAGGATCCGGCTGCCATGCTCGAAGAGGCCGCCGGCCTACTCCAGGAGATTGAGACGCTGGTGCGCCGCATCAACCACACCAACGCCCAGACCGCCTTCGAGGGCGCCACGCTCACCGACGCCATCGCGCGACGCGACGCGCTGCTGCGCTCCCGCCGCCTCTACGCCGCCATCGCCGACGCAGGCACCATGACAGGCTCGCGCTATTCCCGCTCAGAGGTACGCTTTGTCCCCGCAGTGGACGTGAAAGCCCTGCGCGAGATGGCCGACAGTGCCGCGAAGGCGTACCGCGAGCTGGACACGAAGATCCAGCAGCTCAACTGGACAACACAGCTGCAATAATCCGCTCGAACTTCCGCCCGGTCTCCGCCCAGGAGAACCGCGCCGCCCACGCCCGCGCCGCAGGAGCCATTGCTTCTCGACGCCCCAAGGTCTCCCCCACAACCTCCCCAAACTCCTCACCAGGCTGCACCAGCCTGCCGGTCTCTCGGTCGCGGATAGAGTCCGCCACCCCGCCCGCGGACGCGTAGGCCACGGTGGGCACCCCGTGCTGCGCAGCCTCGATCACCGCAATCCCCCAGCCTTCTTTGCGCGAGGGCAAAAGGTGCAGCTCAGCCCGCTCCAGCAGGGCATGCTTGTACGGCTCGGAGACGTGCCCGTGGAAGACCACCTTCTCGCCGTACGGGGCGGCGTACTCGCGCAACTGGTCCTCCCACCAGCCGGAACCGACCACGTCCAGCACAGCGCCTTCCATCCCCGCCACCGCGTCGATCGCCTCCTCGATGCGCTTGTGCGGCACCAGGCGGGAGAGGGTGACCAGGTGCAACCTTTGGTCGTCGTAAAGCACAGGCGTGTGCGCCGGAACCGGGTCGACACCGTTTTCCACGATCTCAATGTCGCTCTCGTGCACCCCGAGCGCCACCAGGTCACGCTTCGAGGCTTGCGACACCGTCACGTACTGCGCGCCCCGGTACACCCTCGGCGCCACCCGCGACTCCAAAAACCACCCCAGGCGGCGGATCAGCGGGCCCGCCACCGGCCACTGCTCCTTGTGGCAGTGGTGCGTCAGCAGCACCACGGGTTTGCGCGTGAACAGCCGCGCGAAAAACGGGATACCGTTTTGTGTGTCCACCACCACGTCCGGACGGTTGCGCCAAATGGATAGCGGCGCCGCAAGGTACACGCCGAACTTTCCCCCGGCGCGCTCGTAGCGCACCCCGTTCCTGCGAGAGCGTCTCGGCGCGTCCGTATGCTTCGCCGTCCGGTAGACCACCTCGTGGCCCTGCGCCGCCAAGTACTCCCCGACGCGTTCAAGGTAGCGCTCGGAACCTCCCCCTTGTGGGTGGGTGGAGTCGCGCCAACACAGCAGCAAAACCTTCACACGAGCACCTGGCACCGGTTTTTCATGCGCTGCACTCTAGCACGCCCGATGCCGAGTACCACCGCGTTCAACGACTACTGTCACCCATTTCCCCAGGTAGACAACGATTTCAGAAGGTGTATTCTGCGCTCATGCCTACAATTGAGATTCCCGGCGTCGGCCGCTTCGGCCTCGACCAAGTCGCCGGCGCCATCGCAAGCCTGCTCGCAATCATCGGCCTCGTAGCTGGTATCGCTGTCTCGTCGAAGGGCGACGGCGGTTCGTCGCAAGGCGCAAAGCCTGCCCCCACCGTCACCGTCACCGCAACCGCCACCCCGACTGCAACACCTACGCCGTCCATCCCGCTCGGCCGCCCCGCCGCCACCGAACCGGCAACCGCGAAGGAACCTTCCCTCGCGCGCGACGAGGCACGCTTCCGCGCCGACGCCCTGGCCTACCTCTACCCCCTCGAGTCCGTGCCCGGCGCCCAGCCGCTTTCCCGCGCCAACGGCGAAAATAAACGCGCCCCCGGCTACGACTGGGCAACCGCCAAGGACGTGACCAACTCCGGTGGCAAGGCGAAAATGTTCACCTACACCAACGACGGCACCACCCGCTTCGACGTGTACCGGCTGGACAAGGAGTTCTATGCCAACTTCAACGGCAACTTCTTCAACCTCGTGCGCGACCAGCGCTTCGCCAACCAGTCCTACGGCATCGCCTTCGACGAAAGCGGCGACTACTACTACGCCACGCTTGCCACCGAGCCGCGCCAGCGCGTGCTCACACCAGAGCAGGAGCAAACACTGCGCAAGCTCGCCCTGCAGTTGATCAAGTCCTAACCCACGGGGTTGCTAGCATCGTCCGAATGCACCACACCCGCCGGATGGCAACGCTGCGCCGCTCGCTGCGGCTGTTGCGCTCGTTTTCCTACGAGCAATTCCGTCCGCGGGTGTTTTATTCTTCCCTGGCCCGGGACACGCGCGTACTCATCGACGCCCTCTCCCACGACATCTGCCTTCCCGCCGGCACCCCGGGCCTGCGCGGCGCATCCGTGCTGGACGTCGGCGGCGGGCCAGGCTACTTCGCGGAAGCATTCGCCGACTGTTTCTACGTCGGCCTAGAGCCCAGCGTGTCCGAACTGTCCGCTGCGGGGATCACCAGCTTCGGTTCCGTGCGCGGCGACGGTGCGGCCCTGCCCTTCGCCGACGATTCCTTCGACGTGGTGTACTCCTCCAACGTCGCCGAGCACATCCCGAACTGGCAAGCCATGGGCGACGAGATGCTGCGTGTGGCCAAACCCGGCGGGCTGGTGGTGCTCAGTTACACGGTGTGGCTCGGGCCGTTCGGCGGGCACGAGACAGGCCTGTGGCAGCACTACGTGGGCGGGGACTACGCGCGCCGTCGATACGCGAAAGTGCACGGCCGCGACCCGAAGAACATCTTCGGCGAGAGCTTGTTCGCCGTCTCCGCCCGCGAGGGCATCGCCTGGGCGGAGGCCACCGGCCAGCTCGCCGCGGCATTCCCTCGCTACCACCCGTGGTGGGCGTGGTGGCTCACCCGCGTGCCGGTCGTGCGCGAGTTCGCCGTGTCCAACCTCGTCCTCGTCCTGCGGAAAGACGGGTAGCAAAAGGGCCCGCCACCGGCGGGCCCTTTCGTTGCAGCGGGCTACTTCGTCGCAGCCTGGACGCGCTCGTCCAGCTTCTTCAGCTGGTCGAAGATCTCCTGCGGCACGCGGGAGCCGAGGCTCTCGAGGTAGCGGCGGGAGTCGGCGACGTCTTCCTTCCACAGCTCCGGGTCTGCGGTGAGCGCCTCGTGCACGTCCTCGAGCGGGGTGTCCAGGCCGGTCAGGTCCAGGTCCTCGGCGCGGGCGGTGTAGCCGACCACGGTCTCTTCGGCGTCGACGTTGCCCTCAATGCGGTCGATAACCCACTTGAGCACGCGGGAGTTGTCGCCGAAGCCCGGCCACAGGAAGCGGTCATCGTCGCCGCGGCGGAACCAGTTGACCAGGAAGATCTCCGGCATCCGGTCACCGCCCTTTTCGCCCATGTCCAGCCAGTGCTGGAAGTAGTCGCCCACGTTGTATCCCATGAACGGCAGCATGGCCATCGGGTCGTGGCGCAGGGAGCCAACCTTGGCTTCCGCGGAGGCGGCGGTCTGGCCGGAGGAGAGCATCGCGCCGATCATGGTGCCGTGCTCCCAGTTGTACGCCTGGGTGACCAGCGGCACGGTGTCCGGGCGGCGGCCGCCGAAGAGGATGGCGTCGATCTTCACACCCTGCCAGTCGTTGAACTCCGGTGCGGCGGCCGGGCACTGCTCGATGGCCACGCAGTAGCGGGAGTTCGGGTGGGCGGCCTTGGAGGAGGACTCAGGCGTCCAGTCTTCGCCGCGCCAGTCGATGAGGTGAGCGGGCGCCTCGCCGTCCATGCCTTCCCACCAGACGTCGCCGTCGTCGGTGAGTGCGACGTTGGTGAACAGGATGTTGCCCGGCTCCATGCTCTTCATGGCGATCGGGTTGGAGGCGTAATTGGTTCCCGGCGCGACGCCGAAGAAGCCGTTTTCCGGGTTGACGGCGTACAGCCCGTCCTCGCGCAGTTTCATCCAGGCGATGTCGTCGCCGACAACCTCGGCCGTCCAGCCGTCCAGTGTCGGGGTGATCATGGCCAGGTTGGTCTTGCCGCAGGCGGACGGGAAGGCGGCGGCGATGTGGTACGCCTTGCCCTCCGGGGAGGTGAGCTTGAGGATGAGCATGTGCTCGGCCATCCAGCCCTCTTCTTTCGCCATCACGGTGGCGATGCGCAGGGCGTAGCACTTCTTGGCAAGGATGGCGTTGCCGCCGTAGCCGGAGCCGTAGGACCAGATCTCCTTGGTCTCCGGGAACTGGGAGATGTACTTGGTGTCGTTGCACGGCCACGCCACATCTTCCTGGCCCGGCTCGAGCGGGGCGCCGACGGAGTGGAGGCAGTGCACGAAATTCTCGCCCTCGATCTTTTCCAGGGCCTGGGTGCCCATGCGGGTCATGATGCGCATGGAGAGCACGACGTAGGCGGAGTCCGTCAGCTGGACGCCGAGCTTCGGGTCTGGGTCGGAGATAGGGCCCATGCAGAACGGCACGACGTACATGGTGCGGCCGCGCATGGAGCCTTCGAAGTGCTCGAGCATCTCCTCTTTGAGGGCTGCCGGCTTCATCCAGTTGTTGGTCGGGCCCGCGTCTTCTTCGTTCTCGGTGGAGATGAAGGTGCGGGACTCCACACGTGCCACGTCGGACGGGTTGGAGCGGGCGAGGAAGGAGTTGGGGCGCTTTTCCTCGTTGAGCTTGATCAGGGTGCCTGAGTCGACGAGTTCGGCGGTGAGGCGGTCCCACTCTTCCTGGGAGCCGTCTGCGAAGACGACCTTGTCAGGTTGGAAAAGTTCGACCGCCTCGTTGATCCAAGCGATAAGCTTGTCGTTGTCGGTGGGGTTGGTCCCCTCCAGGCGCTTGATTTCGGCGGTCATTTACGTACTCCTTGTGTAACTGGTTATGGCCAGTGCGCGTGCGAAATTCATCGTTGTTGCGCCCCAAGAGTATCGAAACGGGCGTTCATCTGGCCAAAAGTTCCGATCAATTCACTCGTACTGGATATAACCAGCTGGCACGAGCACGACCTTTACCGGAAACGGGGGTGACGCTCTACCCCCGCCGCCCGTTCTCGGGCATTTGCTTCACGACGCCTCCGGGGGTGGACCGTGGAGCTTGCGTTTGCCCTGTTCATGTGGACAATAAACGTGATGAATAATACTGAAAATCTGCGCCCGGGAACGGGCGAATTGCCGGCGGGCCGCCCGCTGCAAACCGAGTTCGACACCGGCCTGGACTACCCGCGCCTGGGGTCTGTGACCTTCCGGCGCGGCACCCTCACCGATAACCAGGAAGCCCTGTTCGACGAGCACTGGCCGCGGCTCGGACGCGTGTTGGCGGAAGGCTCGGACGAGCGCATCGACGTCGACGAGTGGTTCGGTCGCACCGGCCACCCCACGATTGTGGAAATCGGCTCGGGCACCGGCACCTCCACCGCCGCGATGGCTCCGCTGGAGGCGGACACGAACATCATTGCTGTTGAGCTGTACAAACCGGGCCTGGCCAAACTGCTCGGATCGGTGGTGCGCGGCGGCATCGACAACATCCGCATGGTGCGCGGCGACGGCGTGGAGGTCCTGGCCCGGATGTTCGGCGAGGAGTCCCTCGACGGCGTGCGCATTTTCTTCCCGGACCCGTGGCCGAAGGCGCGCCACCACAAGCGCCGCATCATCCAGTCCGGCACCTTGAACCTGATCGCCACCCGCTTGAAGCCGGGCGGTGTGCTGCACGTGGCCACGGACCACGCGGATTACGCGGAGTGGATCGACGAGCTGGTGAACGTGGAACCGATGCTGGAGTACAAGGGGTGGCCGTGGGAGGATGCGCCGCTGCTCACGGACCGGCAGGTGATTACTAAGTTCGAAGGCAAAGGTCTGGACAAGGATCACGTGATCCGCGAGTACCTGTGGGAGAAGAAGTAGCCATGGATCTGCAAGCGCTGTCGCACCCGTACACCCCAGGCGCACCCGCTGGCCCGGAGAGTCTGCTGCTCGTGTGGGACGCGCCGAACCTGGACATGGGCCTTGGCGCAATCCTGGGCGGGCGCCCGACTGCGGCGCACCGCCCCCGCTTCGACGCGATCGGGCGCTGGCTTATAAGCGAAGCCGAGGCCCGCGCCGACGACCTCGGCCGCGACATTGAGCCGGAGGCGACGGTGTTCACCAACGTCTCGGCGGGCGGCGCTGACTCCATCCGTCCATGGGTGGAGGCGCTGCGCAACGTCGGCTTCGCCGTGTTTGCCAAGCCGAAAAGCGACGAGGATTCGGACGTGGACCAGGACATGCTGGCCCACATCGAGCGCCGCCGCGAGGAGGGCGTGCTCCAGGGTGTCGTAGTCGCCTCGGCGGACGGGCAGAACTTCCAGGAGCCGCTGCTCGAACTCATCGACGCCGGCATCCCCGTCACCGTCCTCGGCTTCCACGAGCACGCTTCCTGGGCGGTGAACTCCCCGGACGTGGAATTCGTGGACTTGGAGGACATCCCGGGCGTGTTCCAGAACCCGCTGCCACGCGTGAACCTGGACCGGCTGCCGGACGGCGGCGCGTGGCTGCAGCCGTTCCGCCCGCTGCGCTCCTTGCTGCACAACACCCGCGACTAGGAGGCCGGAGATGTTTTACAAGTGGGGCCGTTTCGCGTTCCGCCACCGCCGGATCATCCCGCTGGTGGTCATCGTGCTCATCCTGGCCATGCAGGTGCTGTTCGGCTCGAAGCTGGGCGAGCGTCTCTCCCAGGAAGGTTGGGAGGATCCGGGAGCGGATTCGACCACGGCCGCCGCGATCGAGCAGGAGACGTTCGGCCGCGACAACTCGGGCGATGTGATTGTTTTGGTCAGCGCCGACAACGTCGACGACCCGCAGCTGACGGAGGCGGCCAACGCCCAGCTGACCTCCGTGCGCGACCAGTTCCCCAACGAGATCGCGCACGTCACTAGCTACTTTGAGCGCCCCAACCCGCAGCTGGTCAACGCCGAGCACTCCAAGGCGTTCGCGGCGATCGGGCTGAAGGGCGACGGCGAGCAGACGCTAAAGGATTTCCGCACCATCAAGCCCGCGCTCGAGGCGATGGAGCTGCCGCGCGCGACCGTGCAGGTCGCCGGCGCCACCGCGGTGGCCGACGCGCTGGACGAGGGCATGGCCGCCGACATCGCCCGCGCCGAGAAGGTCGGCCTGGTGTTCGTGGCCGTCATCCTGCTGTTCGTCTTCGGCGGCGTGGTCGCGGCCGCGATGCCTCTGATCGTGGGAATTTTGTCCATCATCGGCTCGCTGTCGCTGCTCGCGGTGCTGGCGCAGTACCAGCAGGTCAACATCTTCTCCCAGTCCATCATCACGCTGCTGGGACTGGGCTTGGCCATCGACTATGGCCTGTTCATGGTCTCGCGTTTCCGCGAGGAGCTGGACCGTGGCGCCGAGGTCGAAGAGGCGGTGGCGGTGACCACCAACACCGCCGGCAAGACCGTGTTCTTCTCCGCGCTCATGGTGGGAGTGGCCTTGTCCGGCCTGCTGATGTTCCCGCAGGCGTTTTTGAAGTCCGTGGCCTACGGCGCGATGAGCGCGGTGCTGCTCGCCGCGGTGATCTCCGTGGCGGTGCTGCCGGCGCTGTTCGGCATGCTGGGCCCCAGGATCGACATGTGGTCGGTGCGCAAAGCTTCTCGACGCTCACGCCGCCTCGAAGACACCATCTGGTACAAGATCCCGGCATGGGCGATGCGTCACGCCAAGACAGTCGTGGTCGGTTGCGCGGCGCTGTTGCTCCTGCTCACCGTGCCGATCGTGGGCATCACCTTCGGCGGCATCAACGAGTCCTACCTGCCGCCGAGCCAAGCCACCCGCCAGGCCCAGGACGAGTTCAACGAGGAGTTCCCCGCCTTCCGCACCGACCCGGTCAAGCTCGTGGTCACCGGCGCGGACAACCAGCAGCTGGTGGACATCGTGCTGCAGGCCCGCCAGGTCGAGGGCCTGGCCGCGCCGCTGAAGCCCGCGCACGCCACGCAGGACGGCACCACGGTGCTCTCGGCGCCGCTTGCGGATAGGGCCGGGGGCGCGGACGTCGTGAAGCAATTGCGAAACATCGACGCGCCCGAAGGCGTTCAGACCTACGTCGCCGGCACCCCGGCGATGGAAACCGAGTCCATCGAGGCGCTGCTGAAGCGCCTGCCGTGGATGGCGCTGTACATGGTCATCGCCACCTTCCTGCTGATGGCGCTGGTGTTCGGCTCCGTGATCCTGCCGGCGAAGGCCGTGATCATGAACGTGCTTGGCATCGGCGCCACGCTCGGCTTCCTCACCGCCGTGTTCGTCGACGGCCTCGGCGCCGGCGCGCTGAACTTCACCCCGGGCCCGCTGATGAGCCCGATTCTGGTGCTGATCATCTCCATCCTCTACGGCCTGTCCACGGACTACGAGGTCTTCCTGGTCTCCCGCATGGTGGAGGCGCGCCAGAACGGTCTGGGCACCGACGAAGCGATCAAGCGCGGCACCGCGCACACCGGCGGCATCATCACCGCCGCGGCGCTCATCATGATCGTGGTCGCCGCCGCTTTCGCGCTCAGCGAGATCGTGATGATGAAGTACATCGCTTACGGCATGATCTTCTCGCTCGCCCTCGACGCCACCCTGATCCGCCTGCTGTTCGTGCCCGCGGTGATGCACATGCTGCGCGAAGACAGCTGGTGGGCGCCGCGCTGGGTGAAGCGTTTGGCCGGTGCGTTCGGGGAGGGCTCAAGCCTATCGACGCCACCGCGCACCGAAACCCCCATCGCCGAAATGGTGCCCGACACCCAACCCGGCCGCGCGGGAGTGTCAGTGTCCGAGGACGCCTCTCTGGTGCCGTTCACCCAACTCATGCGCGACCTGGAGGAACGCCGCGCACGCCAGGCGCTGGAGCAGCTGAAGAAGAAGGAACTTGAGCGCTAACTCGTGGCGGCAGTGGCTGCGCTGGCTCGCGCCCGTGGCCATTCTGGTGGTCGTGCTGGTGGTGCTGCGCGACCAGATGCCGTTTTTCGGGGAGGCGTGGCGGGCCGTAGGCGCGGCGTCGACAGGCCCGCTGCTGGCTGCCGTGGCCACGGCGGTACTGTCGCTGGCAGCAATGTCCGGGGTGATGCAGATCCTGCTCAACGTAGAAGGCCGCATCACGGGGGTGGCGCGCACGAACGCGATCGTGTTCGCCTCCAACGCCTGGTCCACCACGGTGCCGGGCGGGCCGGCGCTGTCGGCGTGGCTGACGTTCCGGGTGCACCGGTCCTGGGGCGCGTCGGTGGGGCTGTGCGGCTGGTTTTTCGTGGTCTCCGGCGCGCTGTCCACGGTTTGGATGGTGCTCATCGGCGTCGTCGCCGTGGCGCTGCTGGGCGCGGAGCTGTCCGTGTGGTCGCTGGTGGGCACGCTGGCGGCTGCGGTGGCGACGATCGGTGCCGTGTTCTGGGCGACGCTCAACCCGGCGGTGCTGAAGCGCTGGGTGCGGTTCTTGCCCGAGAAGGTGCGTAGGCGGGTCTTGGACGTGATCGACCAGGTCTCCGCGATCCGCATCTCCGCGCCTTCGTTCTTCGCCGCGGCGGGCCTGTCGCTTGCGAACCGGCTGTTAGATCTAGCCACGATGGTGTTTTGCGTGTGGGCGGTTGCTGGCGCGGGTGTGTCGGCTGCGGGCGTGTGCCTGGCGTTCATCATGACCAAACTCGCCGGCTCCGCCCAGGTCACCCCCGGCGGGCTCGGCACGGTAGAGCCCGTGGCGGTGGGCATGCTCGTCGCCAGCGGGCTTCCGCTCGCGACCGCCACCGCGGCGACAGTGGCGTACCGCGCGGTGTCGTTTGCGCTCATCACCGCAATCGGGTGGGTCATCTACGCCGCGGTGTACGCCGGGCGCGGGTTCATGGCCGGGCGCCCGGCCGCTGGCGAAGCCCTCTGAGCTTGCGTGACGTTTTATCTTACGCACGGCGCGCAACTTGGGTCTATGGTGGCAATACATGAGCGTTTCCAGGATATTTTACGGACGCAGCGTGGATTTTGAACGTGTCATGCCCATCGGCTGGCACGCGCACGAGGAGGGGGTTGCCGCGCTCCTGGATAGCTTCCGGCGGGTGCCAGACGGCCAGCGGGTGCGCCTGGCCAAGAAAACGTCGAACCTTTTCCGCTCCCGCGACGCGGGGAGCGCCGGGCTCAACGTGGAGGGCCTGCGCGGCGTCATCGCCGTCGACCCAGTGACGAAAACCGCCGACGTGCAGGGCATGTGCACCTACGAAGACCTAGTCGACGCGACCTTGCCGTACGGCCTCGCGCCACTCGTGGTGCCGCAGCTGAAAACCATCACGCTCGGCGGCGCCGTCTCCGGCATGGGCGTGGAGTCCACCTCCTTCCGCAACGGCCTGCCGCACGAATCCGTGCTCGAGATGGACGTGCTGGTGGGCACCGGCGAAATCGTCACCTGCTCGCGCGAGGACAACGTTGCACTCTTCCGCGCGTTCCCGAACTCGTACGGCTCACTCGGCTACGCGGTGCGCCTCACCATCGAGCTCGAGGAGGTCTCGCCGTTCATCGAGCTCCAGCACGTACGTTACGACGACCTCACGGCCTTCCAGGACGCTCTGGCCGAAGCCGCCGCCGCAGGTGAGTGGGGCGGGCGCGCCCTGCACGGCCTCGACGCCGTCGCGTTCTCTCCCACCGAGCAGTACCTCGTCTGCGCCTTCCAGGCGGGCGAGGCGCCGGAGACCTCCGACTACACGCGCGACGCCGTGTACTACCGCTCGCTGCAGCACCCGTCGGGCGTGCACCACGACTTCCTCACTATCCGCGATTACATCTGGCGCTGGGACACCGATTGGTTCTGGTGCTCCCGCGCCTTCGGCACCCAGAACCCCAAGGTGCGCAAGCTCTGGCCGCGCGAGCTGCGTCGCAGCGCGTTCTATTGGAAGCTCGTGGGCCTGGACAAGAAGTACGACCTGGAGTACCGGTTCCTGAAGAAGCCGAAGGGCCTGCCACGCACCGAGCGCGTCGTGCAAGACATCGAGGTGCGGGACAAGCAGGTCGCCGAATTCCTCGACTGGTTCTTCAAGGCCAGCGATATCCAGCCGGTTTGGCTGTGTCCGATCCGGCTGCGGGACGGCGTCGATACGCTCGCTGGCGTCGGCCTTGACGATGAGGCGCCGTGGCCGCTCTACCCCCTCGAGCCCGCGACGACGTGGGTGAACGTCGGCTTCTGGTCCGGCGTCCCGGAGGTGGAGCCGGGGGCCTTTAACAAGGTCATCGAGCGGAAGGTCTCCGACCTCGGCGGGCATAAGTCGCTGTACTCCGAAGCGTTCTACGACCGCGCCGAGTTCGAGCACCTCTACGGCGGGGACCTGCCGGAGCGGATGAAAGCCCAGTACGACCCGGACCGGCGCTTCCCGGGTCTCTACGAAAAGACAGTGGAAAACGCGTAGGAGAATGACAATGCAGATGACCGTGGCGGATATCGTCGACACCCTCTTCCCCTCTGGCACCCCGTTCAAGTGGGAAGCTTTCGACGGCTCATCAACGGGACCGGCGGACGCCAAGCACACCGTGAAGGTGAACAGCCCCGGGGGCCTGTCATACATAGTCACCCACCCCGGCGACGTCGGCCTCGCCCGCGCCTGGGTCACCGATGGCCTGGCGGTGGAAGGCGCGCACCTCGCGCACCCCTACGACGTCTTTGATGACATGCGCACCCTCTACAACAACTACAAGCGCCCGAACCCGCGCGAGCTCGTCCGCATCGCACGCTCCCTGCGCTCCATGGGCGCACTGCAGATCCAGCCAATCCCGGAGGCGGAGCAAGCGTCCTGGCTCGAGCGCACCATCCGCCAGGGCCTCGCCCCGCACTCGAAGGAACGCGATGCCCAGGTTATTTCGTCCCACTACGACGTGGGCAACGACTTCTACGAGCTGTTCCTCGGCGACTCCATGGCCTACACCTGCGCCTACTACCCCACCCCGGACGCCACGCTCGACGAGGCGCAGGAAAACAAGTTCCGCCTCGTCTTTGAGAAGATGAACCTTAAGCCCGGTGACAAGCACCTCGACGTCGGCTGCGGCTGGGGCTCCATGGTGCGTTACGCAGCCCGCCAGGGCGTGAAGTCCCTCGGCGTCACCCTCTCGAAAGAGCAGGCCGAGTGGGCGCAGGCGAAGATCATAGAGGAGGGCCTCGAGGACCTCGCGGAGGTGCGCTTCCTGGACTACCGCGACGTCACCGAGACCGGCTTCGACGCCATCTCCTCGATCGGTCTGCTGGAACACATCGGGGTGAAGAATTTCGCCTCGTACTTTGAATTTCTCGCCGACAAGCTGCGCCCGGGTGGCGTGATGGTCAACCACTGCATCACCTACCCGGACAACCACAAGACGCCGCAGGGCGACTTCATCAACCGCTACATCTTCCCGGACGGCGAGCTCACCGGCTCCGGCACGATCATCCACGAGATGCAGGACCACGGCTTCGAAGTCTTCCACGAGGAGAACATCCGCTTCGACTACATGCGCACGTTGCACGACTGGTGTGAGAACCTCAAGGCCAATTGGGACGAGGCAGTCGCGCTCGTCGGCGAGAACACCGCCAAGCTGTGGGGCATGTACATGGCGGGCTCCGAATGGGGTTTCGAGCACGACGTCGTGGAGCTGCACCAGGTCGTGGGCATCAAGCTTGCTAGCGACGGCTCCCGCGCCGGCGCACCTGAGCGCCGGTGGTGGAACGACTCGGTGTTCTAGAGTGGCTGGCATGAGCAACACCATCTCCAAGCCCTACGCCATCGCCGCCGACTATGTCGCCATCGCTGCCTTCGCCCTCTTGGCGCGCGCGGCGCACCAGTCCGACGACATGCCCTTCAACTTCTCCGGCTGGCTGTCCACCCTGTGGCCGTTCGCCCTCGGCGTGACGCTCGGCTGGCTGATCACCCGTGAGAACAAGGGCGGGCTCATCTGGATCATCACCGTGGTTACGGGGCTCGTGATCTGGGGCATCCGCAACGGCGACGTCCCTCACTGGTCTTTCATCATCGTCGCCACCACCATGTCCGCGCTGCTGATGCTGGGCTGGCGCGGCGTAGCCAAACTCGTGCGCAAAAACTAAAACGCACCCGCCGGAAAGGCGGGTGCGCGGGGCTTCGGCGCGGATTAGAAGCCGATGCCGAAGTTCCAGGCCGGGTTTCCGGTCTGAATACCATTGATGAACCAGACCAGCATGCTGATCAGGTCGCCGACGATGTCAAGAGTGGAAGAAAGCATGGTTTGAAACCTTACTAGAGGGGACTAATGGTGTGCTTCTTAGGCAGGTCGAATTCCTGCTTGGAGGCTAGCTGTCGCAGGGCTCGCCGTAAAGCGATGCGCGTTTGGTTCGGCTCAATCATCTGGTCGATGTAGCCGCGCTCCGCCGCGACGTACGGCGAGGTCATCTCAGCGTCGTAGAAGTCCATGAACATCTTCTTCATGGCCTCGCGCTGCGCCGGGTCCTCGATGGCGGCGAGCTGTTTGCCCTGCAGCATCACCACTGCCGCCGCCGAACCCATCACCGCGATCTGGGCGGTGGGCCACGCCAGGTTGATGTCGCCGTTGAGGTTCTTCGACCCCATCACCGCGTACGCGCCGCCGTAGGCCTTGCGCACCACCAGCGTGACCTTCGGCACGGTAGCCTCCACGCCCGCGAACGCGAACTTCGCACCACGGTGGATCAAGCCTTCGCGCTCCTGCTCCACGCCAGGCAGGTAGCCGGGGGTGTCCACGACGTAGACGATGGGGATGTTGTAGGCGTCGCAGGTGCGGATGAAGCGTGCGCCCTTGTCGGCGGCGTCCGCGTCAATGCAGCCCGCGGCGTACATGGGGTTGTTGGCGACGAAGCCGACGGCGCGGCCGTCGATACGCCCGAATGCGCAGATGAGGTTCTCCGCGTACCCGGACTGGACCTCGACGAGGTCCTCATCGTCGCCGAGCTGGACCAGCAGGTCCATCATGTCGTAGCCGGCGTTGGTGTCGTCGGGCATGAAGGTGTCCAGCGCTGAGTCGTCGAGCTCCTCGTCCGGCTGCGTGGCGACGACGGGCGCGGCGTCGAACGTGGACGTCGGCAGGTGCGCCAGCAGGTCCTTGACGTAGTCGAAGGCGTCCTCCTCCGTCGCCACAACCGCCTGGATGTTGCCGGCGGCCTCCTGCACGCGAGCACCACCCAGCTCGGCGGAGGTGATGTCCTCGCCGGTGACCTCGCGGATCACGTTCGGGCCGGTGACGTACATCTCGGACTCGCCGTCCACCGCCACCACGAAGTCGGTGGTCACGGGCGCGTAGACGGCGCCGCCGGCGGACTTGCCCAGCATGATGGAGATCTGCGGCACGCGCCCGCTCAGGGGCAGCTGGCGCTTCGCGATCTCGGAGTACATGGCCAGGGATGTCACCGCGTCCTGGATGCGGGCGCCGCCGGAGTCCTGGATACCGATCACCGGGCAGGAGATTTTGATGGCGAACTCCATGACCTCGGTGACCTTGCGTCCGAACGTCACGCCGACGGACCCGCCGTAGACGGTCTTGTCGTGGGCGTACACGGCAACGGGGCGGCCGTCGATGCGCCCGTAGCCGGTGACCACGCCGTCGGAATAGACTGCGTCCGGGTCGCCGGGGGTGCGGGCGAGTGCGCCGATTTCGACGAAGGAGCCTTCGTCGAGAAGCGCGTCGATGCGCTGGCGCGGGGTGGTGCGCCCGGCGTCGTCGCGGCGCTTCCGGGAGCGCTCGGAGCCCGGGTCCTGCGCCTTGTCCAGGCGTTCGCGCAGGTCGGCGAGTTTGTCTGCGGTACTCATCGCTTCCCCTCAATCCATGCGTTCATATGCTTTCCGACGATCCCCACCGCCGGCTCGTCCACCACCGCGAGGTGGTCGCCGGGCAAGTGGACGATAGTCAGGTCGTCCACGATAGCGCCCCAGCCGCCGTCCTCGTCGATGTGCGCGTAGTTCGGCTCGAGCTGGATCGCACCGTCGTGCATGCGCTCGGAGCGGAACAGCAGCACCGGCACGTTCACATCCGCCCAGCGGGTGAAGTCGAGGTGGTTGAGGATTTGGTTGTCCACGAAGGACGCCCGCTGGTGCTCAAGCACACCGGCCGCTAATCCGTGCTCGGAGGCGTCGGTGGTGGCCAAAAACTCGGTGAGCATCGTCAGCAGCGCGTCTTCGCCGGCGGTCTCCAGCAGCTCGTACGGCACGTCGAACTCGAGACCGTAGGTCTCCTTGGCAAACGCGGCGTAGCGGCCCCAGCGCGCCTTCGTCTCCTCGAGCGTGTCCGGGATCGGCTCGGACGGCTGAGTAGTGTCTAGAAGCGCGATGTAGTCGATCTTGTCGTTGCCCAGCTGGTGCGCGACCTCGTAGGCCAGCGCACCGCCAAACGACCAGCCGGCGAGGACAACCTTGCTTCCGTCGGCGATACGCTCAATGTCCTTGACGTACTCGGCGGCGCGCTCCTCCAGGGAGCCCTCGAGGCGCTCGACGCCGTAGACCGGCACGTCGTCGCTGAGCCTGCGCGCGAGCGGCGCGTACACCGACGAGGACCCGCCGGCCGGGTGGAAGACGAACACCGGGTTGGCGGTGCCGTCGCGGAAGACGCGGATGTTGCCGTCCACCGGCGTCTCCAGTCCTTCGCGCACGAGGTTCGCCAGCGGCTCGAGCGTCTCAGCACCCAGGACGTCGTCCGCGGTGACCTCGATGCCGGAGCGCTCAGTGAGGTGGGCGGCGATCTCGCCTGCCTGCTCCTTGCTAATCGACGGCAACGCCGACGTCACACCAGCCGCCGCGGCACCAGCGTGCTTCGCCCACGCACCGAAGACCATGCGCTCGGAAGCGTCGCGCGGGGCAACGCCCACGCCCTGGGTCTTCTCGGCGGCGGCCGCCGGGTCGCGCGCCTCATCGTTGTACGCCAGCGGTTGCGGCTCGTCGGTGCGGCCGGCGACGGCGTCTTCGACGATGCGGATCACGTCGGCGACGGAGGCGTCGCGAAGCGTTTGCACCTGCAGCGGCGGGATCTGGAAGTCGTTCTCCACGCGGTTTTTGATGCGCATGCCCATCAGGGAGTCCAGGCCGAGGTCGATCAGCGGCAGCTCGTCGGGCAGGTCTGCGGCGTCGTAGCCCATGGATTCGGAGACGATGTCGCGCAGACGGTCCTCCACCGATTCGCCGGAGTTCGGGTCCCAGCGCACAGCGTCATCGGTGTCATCGGTGTCATCGGCGTCGGCGGTGTCGTTGGTGCCGGCATCGTCCGAAGGTTCGTCGTCACGCGGTTGCTCCATGACACCCTGCACCGGAGCGCGGTCGATGGTGGAAGCGAAACCCTCTGCCACCAGCGTGGAACCGTCGTACACCTTGACGGACACCCCGCCGAGCGAGGAGGCGACGATGGTGGTCACCTCGCCGTCCGCGGGCAGGTAGCCGTGCTCCTCGGTAGCCACCACGCGCGCGTTCGGCGAGACCTCGGCGGCGGCGGACTCGATGAGTTGGTGCGGGCTGAAGATCTGGTCGGCGGCGGTGGAAAACGCCACCTCGCCGCCCGGCAGGCGCACGCGCGAGCCCAAAAGCGACGCGCGCGAGGACGACGGGCGCGCCGGCGTCCAGTGGTCCACCTGCCTGAACACGGTCTTCGGCGCCTGCACCACTTCACCCGCGCCGTAGAACGCGCCGAAGTCCACGCCCATGCCGTTGACGTACAGTTTCGCGGCGAGGTCTAAAAGCGATTCCAGCTCGTCCACCTTGCGCTTGGTGGTGTACAGCAGCTGCGCGTCCGGCTTGCCGGCGGCGAACGCGGTGTTCATCATGCCCATTAGCGCAACCGGGTTCGGGGTGATTTCCACGAGCGTGGTGTGGCCGGCGTTGAACGCGGCTTCGGTGGCGTCCTGGAAATACACCGGCTGGCGGGTCATGCGCAGGAAGTACTTGTCGTCGTGGACGGTCTGGCCGGGCTGGTACACCTCACCGCGGTCCACGGAGGAAAACAGCGGCACGCGCAACGGCCGCGCGTTAAGGCCTGCGATTTCGCCGGCGAGGTCGCCCATGATCGGGTCGAGGGCGCTGGTGTGGCCGGCGCCGCGCACGTTGAGCTTGCGCGCGAACTTCTCCTCGGCCTCGAGCGCAGCCACCACGTAATCGACGGCCTTGCCCGGCCCGCCGACGGTGGTCATGCCGGGCCCTGCGTACACGGCGGGTTCCACTCCACGAGCCTGCTCATGCTTCTCGACGAACTCCGCCAACTCCTCGCGGGAGAGCTCCACCACCGCCATGGCGCCTTCCTGCTCGGTGCCGGCGATCATGGCCTCACCCTCGCCCATCAGGCGGGCACGCGCGGTGGCGACGAGGATGCACTCCTCGGCGCTCAGGCCGCCGGCACCGTAGGCCGCGGCGATCTCGCCCATGGACATGCCCATCGTGGCGGCTGGGGTGATGCCGGCGGCGGCGAGCAGGTCGGTTTGGGCGATCTGGATGGCGGTGATGGTGACCTGGCCGTTTTCGGTGTCGTAGGTCAGCTCGTCGTTTTCGATGATCTCGAGCATGGACCAGCCAGCCTGGAACTTGACCATCTCGTCCAGTTCGCGCATGCGGCGCGCGAACAGCGGGGAGCACCTGAGGAGCTCCTTGGCCATCTTGCGGTGCTGGGAGCCGAAGCCGGAGTAGACGAAGACCGGGCCCATCGGGGTGGGCGCGTCGGCGGCGGCGATGCCGGGGCCGATCTTGCCGTCGGCGACCTGGCGCAGGCGGCGCACGGCCTCCTCGACGCCGGTCGCCTGCACGACAGCGGCGGAACGGCCGTGGTTGCGCTTGGCTAGCGAGCGCGCGACGGGGATCAGGTCGGCGTCCGTGCGGCCCTCGAGGAAGTCCGCGAGCACGCCGGCGGCCTCCTTGCGTCGCGACGGCAAAAGGCCCGACACCGGCAGCGCGGCCGTCGATACGCCCTCGAATGCGGCCTCGGCCTCCGCGGCTTCAAGGTCGTAGTCTGCCGGGTCGAAATCGGCCAGCACCACGTGCGCGTTGGTGCCGCCGAAGCCGAAACCGGAAACACCGGCGACGCGGCGGCCGGAGTAGCGCGGCCACTCGCGCGGGTCCTGGACAACCTCGATGCGCTCGGCGTCGAAGTCCACGTAATGGTTCGGGCCGGCGAAGTTGATGGACTCCGGGATCGTGTCGTGCTTGAGCGCCTCGAGCACTTTGATCAGCGCCACCACGCCGGCGGCGGATTCGGAGTGGCCGATGTTGGACTTTGCCGAGCCCAGCAGCAGCGGCGCGGCCGTCTCGCGTCCGCGGCCGAGCACCTCGCCCAGCGCGGTGGCCTCGATCGGGTCGCCGAGGATGGTGCCGGTGCCGTGCGCCTCCACCAGGTCCACCTCGTGCGGGTCCACGCCGGCGTCGGCGTAGGCGCGGCGCAGCACGTCCACCTGCGCCTCCGGGTTCGGGGCGGTGAGCCCGTTGGAGTGGCCGTCGGAGTTCGTCGCCGAGCCCTTGATCACGGCGAGGATGGTATCGCCGTCGCGCATGGCGTCCTCGACGCGCTTGAGCACCACAAAGCCCGCGGCGTCGGCGCGGACGATGCCGTCGGCGTCGTCGGAGAACGCGTGGATGCGCCCGGTCGGCGAGATCACGCCGAGCTCGGAAAACGCCAGCGACGCGAACGGGTTGGCCAGGATGTTCACGCCGCCGGCCAGGGCGACGTCGGCCTCGCCGTCGCGAAGCGCACGCACCGCGTGGTGCACCGACACCAGCGACGAGGAGCACGCGGTGTCGACGTTCATCGACGGCCCGCGGAAGTCGAACGCGTAGGAGATGCGGTTCGGGATCACGGCCGAGGACGCGCCCGTCAGCGCGTACGGGTGCGCCTCGTTCGGGTCGGCGGCGATGAGCATGCCGTAGTCGTTGTTCGACGAGCCCACGAACACGCCGACGGGTTCGCCGCGCAGCTCGCTGGGCGCCAGGCCGGCGTCCTCGAGCGCTTCCCACGCCACCTCGAGCATGATGCGCTGCTGCGGGTCCATGTTCTGCGCCTCGAGCGGGGAGATACCGAAGAACTCGTGGTCGAAAGACGCGATGCCGTCCATGTACCCGCCGTCGATGTTCTCCTCGGCCATCTTGGTGCGCACTACCGGGTCGCCCAGGTATTCGTCCCAGCGGAGCGGGGGAAGGGGGCCGGTGGCGGAGCGGCCGTCGATAAGCAGTTGCCAGAACTCGTCGTTGTTTTTCGCGCCCGGGAAGCGGCCTGCGGAACCCACGATCGCGATGTCGTGGGAGCTCGTTGCTTCTCGACGTTCAACCTTCGGCGCCTCCTGCCTCTGCGCAAGGAGCGCCTTGGCCAGCGCCGCGATGGTCGGGTACTGGTAGGCGACGGTGGGATCGACCCGGCGGCCGAGCTTCTTTTCCAGCTCGCCGGAGAGGATCACCGCATCGCGGGATGCGAGACCGTAGGTTTCGAGCGGCGTGGTCGGGTCCACCGAGTCGACGCCGGTGGCGCCCTCGACCCAACTGGTGAGCCACTGGATCAGTTGATGCTCGTTCATAACAGTTCAGAGTATCGCCCATTTTGGGCTTTTCGTTACTCCGTTGCAGCGTGTTCGCGTTCGGTGAACTGCTTCGCGTTGACGCGGCGGGCGATCTTGCCTGCGGTGGAGCGGGCCACCCCGCCCGGCGCGCGGAACTCCACAACCTCAGGCGAGATGCCGTGGTTGGTGGTGATGGCGGAGCGGATGGCGTCCTCGGCGGCGGCGTCGCCGTCCTCGGTGGCGCCGTCTGCACGCTCAGCGAGGATGATCAGGCGCTCCACGTCGTCGCCCGGCACGGCGAATGCGGCGACGGAGTCCTTGCGCACATGGTCGGAGGCCTCCATCGCGGTGGCCTCGATGTCCTGCGGGTAGTGGTTGCGACCCGCCACGACGACGAGGTCTTTCACACGGCCGGTGATGTAGAGGTGGTCATCCAGCACGGTGCCGAGGTCGCCGGTGGCGCACCAATTGTCCTTGGGCAGGCCGTCCTGGAGGGTGGTGCCGATGGTGTTGCGGAAGGTCACCTCCGTTTCTTCCGGGCGGTCGAGGTAGCCGGCGGCGACGTTGTTGCCGTTGACCCAGATCTCGCCGATTTCGCCCTCGGGCAGCTCGTTTTTGGTTTCGGTGTCCACGATGGCGAAGTGCATCCACTTCACCGGCTGGCCGTTGGACGCCATGGGCACGCCACCCTCGGCGGGCACCGCCTTGCCCTGCGCCAGCGCTTCGCGGTCGAACTCGACGAACTTCGGGCGGTCCTCGGTGCGGTCGGTGGACACGAGCAGCGTGGTCTCCGCCAGGCCGTAGGAGGGGCGCAGCACGGTACGGTCCAGCCCGGAGTCGCCGAACGCGCCGACAAACGCTTCCACGCCCGGCTTTGTCACGGACTCGGAGCCGATGATGATGCAGTCCACGGCGGAGAAGTCGTACTGGTCGGGCGACTCCGGCGCCGCGTAGCGCGCTGCGAGGTCGAGCGCGAAGTTGGGGATGCAGGTGTAGATGTGGAGGTCGGCCGGGTCGTCGTCACGCCTGGAAAGCTTGTCCACCCAGCGCTTCGGGTTCTGCAGGAAGTCGCGCGGGCTCATGATCTCCAGCACTTGGCCGAGCACAACGCCGAGGATGGCGACGATGACGCCCATGTCGTGGTGCTGCGGCAGCCACGTGGGGATGCGCATCGGGGCTTCGAACCGCAGCGCCTCGTTGATCTGGAGCACGTCGGTGACCAGCGCTTCGTTGGTGATCATCACGCCGGCAGGGTTGCGGGTGGAGCCGGAGGTGTACTGCAAAAAGCAGATGGCGCCGGCGGTGTCCTCGCCCTCGACCGGGGCGATGGGCTGCCACGACTCCGCGAGCGTGTCCGGCAGGGAGTCCGCGGCGAGGATGCGGGGGCGCTCCGCACCTGGCCGGTCGGCGAAGTAGGCGCGCACGGCCGGGGCGCCGGCGGAGTTGGTCACCACGAGCCGCACGTTGGCGTCGTTTAGCACGGCGCGCAGGTGGGCTTCATGGCCGGGCTCGTTCGGGTCGTACAGCGGCACCGGCACCAGGCCGGCGTATAGCGCGCCCATGAACGCGAAGAGGTATTCGGCGGAGTTCGGAGCCATGATCGCCACGCGCTCCCCCGGCTCACCTACTTGCGCGAGACGCGCAGCGACGGCTTTGATGCGGGTGTTGACCTGGGTGCGGGTGAACTCGCGGACCTCGCCCTCCGGGTTGGAGGTGTAGTCCCAGTCGCGGATGTTCAACGCGTCGCCGCCGCCGGCGGCGAGGTGGGCTTGGTAGATTGTCTCGCTCAGGCGTGGGAGGGTGAAGTTCTCTGGGAGCGCGATTTTGCCTTCGTCGTCGAAAAATTGCGCGATGAGTTGCTGAAGATCCATACCCGTAACTCCTTTGCGGGGCAAAATTATTTTGGACTACAAACTTTCTACCACGTTCTGGACCCAACCTACAGTCCATTCCGGCGTGGTGGTCCCGGGAATGACGGCCGGATTGGTCGCGTACATGGCGTGATTGCCGTTCGCCGCGATGAGCGCGTGGGCCCGGTCGATGGCGTTGCCCACTCCCTTCGGCGCGTCGCAGACCGTGTCGTCCGGCGCGCAAATCTCAAACGCGCGGTCCTCCACCAGGCCGAAGCCGCCGGGTCGCGGGCCGGTCATGGTCGCGCCCGGGGTAACCCGGTCCACCAGCGCCTGCAGCGGCTGCATGACAATCTCCGCGCCCACGCCTGCGACCTCGGCACCGGGGTTGACGCCCACGCCGTTTTCGCGCCGGCCGTCCGCAATCATCACCGCGCCCAGCAGCCGCTCCGGGTCGATCGGCCCTTCACTGTTGCCGATCTTCGACGCCACGTCGCCCACGATCACCGCGCCCTGGGAGAACCCGGCGACGATGAACTTCGTCGACGGACATGTTTCCGCCACAAACCGCAGCTCGCCGGAAAGCTTCGCGGTCCCTTCGGCGCGCGAGTCGTCGTACGTCATCTCGGCGCGGCCGTGCGCGGTCTGGATGTTCCTGAACTGCGCGGTGTACGGCACCGTGAACACACGCACGTGGTTGATGTCGTACATCTGCTGCAGCGGCTGAGTAATGGAGAGCATGAAGCTCGCCGGGTTGGCTGCCGGGGCAAACGGGTCATCGTCCGCCGCGGACTCCCAGGTGCCGGGCACGGAGACGAACTCGACCGCGGGGCACCAGTCCGGCTCCGAGGCTTGGGTCTCCGACGGGGAGGTAGGAGCCTCCGAGGTGGCCACCGGCCCGTCCGCCGACGGCAGCCCGGTCTCGCCGGAGCGCCACTGGTAGATCCCGAGTCCGATTAAAGACAGCACCACAATCACTGCGGCGACGACAAATACGTTGCGCGATCTGCGCATGAGCCCAGGCTCCCTTCTGTGCTGCTAGGAGCAGAGGTTGGCGCGGGCGGAGTCGCTGATCAGCGCCGCCACGCCTGCCGCGTCCATGTCGGTGCGGCGTTGCTCCACAAGCTGGCCTGCCACCGCGTCGCGGGTGATCAGGTTGTCCGCGCACACCGTAGCGCCGGTAGCTGTGAGCTGGTCTTCAATCCCGTCGACGTTGACTCCGCTTTCCCTTAGGGTGGCCAGGTAGGCCTCTTCCTGCGGGGAGAAGGCGCTGGCCTGCTGCGGCACGTCGGTCACCTCGCGGGCCGGCTGGTCGTCGACGCGTTTGCTTTGCGACGACACCACAGCCGACGACGACGGAGCCTCCGACGTTTCTGTCGTTTCCGTAGTTTCCGTCTCGGATTCGGTTTCAGCCTCAGAGGCCACCGTCGGAGTGTCGGTCACGTCGTCCGAGTCCACGGTGGCGCCTCCGCAGGCCGCCACGGCGACGGCGGTAGCGGCCGTCGCAAAGCAGAATGCAACCTTGCGCACTAGTTCTTCCTCACATCAACACGGCCGTTGACCTGCTGAATCGTGCCGTTCTGGAAGTCGATTGTCAGGCCGCCCGCCGGAATCTTCTCCATGTCCTTGACCGGCCAGCCCAGCTCACCCTGCTCGTAGCCGCGCTTGCCCCACTCGTCGAAGATGTCGCCGGTGAGGATGGTGTGCGCGCCCGTAGCCGCGGACCAGTAGATATTGCCGTGCTCGAATGGCTGGAAGAAGCCGCCCTTGACCGCGATCTCGTTGCCGGTCGGGTACCCCAGCTCAGAGGTGGCGGTGCCGATCTCGCCGTACTTCTCCGCGATCGCGCCGTGAACGATGAAGTGCTTGCCGTCAGGGTTGCGGGTGAGGAAGCCGCCCTGGAACTTCTGCACGTAGCCCTCGCCCACCTGGTTTGCCTCGGCCACCGGGTACTTCAGGTCGCCGCCCTCGTAGCCGTTTTCACCCCATGCGGCGAACATGTCGCCCGGGATTGCGTAGGCGCCGGTCTCCGGGGTCCAGTACACCGAACCGTGCTGGAAGTGCACGAAGCGGCCCACACCGTCCGGAGCCGGGGTCTCGCCCGTGACCGGGAAGCCCAGCCAACCCGCCGGGCCGCCGAGCGCGTTGTACTTGGCCAGGATCGCGCCGAACAGCGCGTGCGCGCCGGTGTCCGGGGACCAGTAGGCGGTGCCGCCGCGGAAGTCCTGGGCCTTGCCCTTGGTGTCCTTGCCCGCGTCATACTCGTCGTTGACGCAGGAACCGATCGTGCCGGACTTGGTGGCCTCCGCAATCGCCCCGACCGGGGTGCACTTGGAGCCGCGGTCCGCCTCCGGCACCTCCAGCGCGTTGGCCATGTACGGCCAGGCCTGCGCCATCTCGAACTGCCAGTACTCCCAGGAGTGCACGCCCGACGGGCGGAAGCGCACGATCGGCTTGACCTGGGTGCGCGAGGCGTAGTCCACGAACGTCTGGGTGGACAGGCGGGACAGCACCTCCAGTCCGATCCCGGCCGGGTTGGCCTGGCCCTTCGCTACGGACTCCGGGTTGCCGAAGTCGTCGCGGCCCGAGCCAGCGGAGACGTAGACCGCCATGTCCTTTAGGTTCTCGATGCCCAGCTTCGGGTCGTGGTCGATCCAGTCCTGCGAGCCCAGCGGACCCCACATGGCTTCCGCGTTGTAGCCGCCGGCGTCCATCTGCGCCGCCTTGATCGCCGTGGGCATGCCAGTGGTGGTGGTGTCCAGGTAGCCGGAGAAGGAACCGACGAACTTGAACAGGTGCGGGTTGCGCTCAGCCAGGTTGACCGCGGCGGTGCCACCCATGGACAAGCCCACCACGGCACGGGAGCCGTTGGAACGGAACTCGTTGTCCAGCACCGGGATGAGTTCCTTGGTCAGGAATGTCTCCCACTTGTAGTGCTTGCCGTTGTTCTCGCGCTGCCAGTCGGAGTAGAAGGAGGACTCGCCGCCCACCGGCAGGATCACGTTGACGTTCTTGTCGGCGTAGAACTGCTCGATGTTCGTCTCGATGGTCCAGCCGTTTTCGTCGTCACGCGCGCGCAGGCCGTCGAGTGCCCACACCTCGGGGAACTTCGCGGTCGGGTTGGAGTGCCAGTCGCGCGCCAGCAGGATCTGCACCTGGATCGGGTGGTCCGGCATGGACGGGGAGTTGATGAACACGGCGACGCGGCGGTTGGTGATCCACTCGATGCGGTCCACCTTCACGCCCTCGGGCAGGCCCGGGATCTGCGGGCTGGTCTCCACCTCGATCGGGGTGCGCTTCGGCGGGTCGTGCGGGCGCAGGCCGTCGGAGATGCCGCGGTTCGAGGACATCTGGGAGGACAAGTCACCCGGCAGGCTCGACTGCGCGTTGGCGGGGCTGACAGCGGCGGGTGCCAGCGTGAGGGCAAGGGCGGCGGGCAGCACCGCGGCGGCGAGCCGCGTGGGGGTGGTTCGGTTGTCTCGCATGAGTCTCCTACCTCGTCTGGCTACTGGTGTCACAAGAGTATCGACCAAAAGCTTAAGTTTCACTTGAAAGTTTAGTCGTGTGCGACACGCGAAGCGTTACGACGAGCCCCTCCCCCGCCCCGGGCCCAATCCGGCCCCAATCCACGCAAATGGTGAATCTTCGATGGTGAATCCGCGCCTCGACAGCGGATTTTCACCATCCACGGTTCACCATTTGCCCCGAAAAACGAAAACCGGCTACCTACATCCGGTTACGCGCTGGAAAATCAGCTGGTAACCGGTTGTAGGTGGCCGGTTTGTGATTGGTAGGCGCCCTACCAGGCGTTCATCACGTTCAGGATGCGCGGCTTGGTGGCCTCGAGCTGGCTACCAAACTGGTCCCAGTTGTGCAGGCCGGTCGGGGTGAACACGGCGGTGTGCTTCACGCCGGTCGCAGTGGCCTTCGCGGACCATGCGCGGGTGGTGACGTTCGCGATGTTTTCCAGCGCGATACCGGCAGCGCGGTGCTGCGGCAGGTACTTCTCGTCGGCCGGGCCCGGCACGCCGGAGCCTGCAGAGACGTACACGTCGCGGCCGCGGAGGTTGCCCATGTTCAAGAACGGGTCGTTTTCAAAGCGGCGGGGGTTCAGCGAGGAGCCCCACATGGCGTTGACGTTGTACAGGCCGCCGTCGAGAAGCGCGGCTCGCAGTGCGGTCTGGCCGCCCGGCACCGTGGTGGTCAGGTATCCGGAGTAGGACAGCACCTGGCGGAACTGGTTGGGGTGCAGCGCGGCGAGGTTGATCGCGGCGGTGCCGCCCATGGATAGGCCGAGGATGGAGTTGTTCGTCGGCGAAACACCGAAGTGCTGCTGCAGGTAGGGCGGCAGCTCCTTGGTCAGGAAGGTGTCCCACTTGTAGGTCACCGGGTGGTTGAAGTCGTAGGTCGCCGGCGCGTTCCAGTCGGTGTAGAACGAGGACTCGCCGCCTACCGGCATCACCAGTGTGATGTTGTTGTCCTTGAACGTCTGAGCCGCGTTGACGTCGTTAACCCAAGCGTTGGTGATCTCGGTGGCGCGCAGGCCGTCGAGCATGTACAGGCCAGCGTTGCCGGCGCGCTGCGCAGGCTGGATCTGGACTTGGATGTGCCGGTTCATCGCGGGGGACCACACCGTGCAGCGCTGCACCCAGAACCCGACGCGGTCCCACTCGCAGTGGCCGGTGGAGTCGGGTCGCAGCCAGTCACGGTGCGCCGCCGACGCCTGCGGGGCGCCGATGACCGCTGCCAGGCCGGTGACCAGGGCCATCAGCAGCGCGGTGAGCTTGCGGCGCACAGAATTTTTGGAGTTCATAGATCCCCTCAAAACATGTTTTCAGGCAAAAGACACGTTTACGTTACCAATTCGAAACGTGCCCCGCTATTCCCCGGTGTGCGCCTCCACCGGCCAGGCGATCTGGGCGCCGTCCATCCCGGGGTTGGCCCCGTGGCGGATTGCCCGCCGGGTATCGGCGTCGATATAGAGGCCGGGGTCGCTGGAAAGTTCCAGCGTGCGGCCGTTGCCAAGCGAATACCGCACGTTTTTCCAGAACCGCTCCCAGCTCATGGGTTCGCGCGACGTGGCCAGAAGTTCGGAGATCTCGGGGCTGCGCAGCGCGGCGCGCGCCTGCTTCGCGCGCGTGGAGCTGATAAACGGCGGCAGCCCGTCCAGGTAGGTGTCGGTGTCGGCGGCCTGCCAGGCGGGGTCGAGGAATTTGTCGTGGCCGACCCGGCCCTTCGGGTCGCGCGGCATGCGCGCGGCGATGGGGGTTGCCAGACCCACGGTGTCGAGGATGCGCACGTCGAGAGGCGCGTTCATGCTGGTCATGCCCAGGTTGATCAGATACGCCGTCAGCGGCAGGTTGCTCAGATCCGACTCCCCGTCCTCGCGGTCGCGGTAGTACCAGCTGTACAGCTCCGGCTCCGCCGAAACGTAGGCGAGGTTGAGCTGCGCGGCGTCGGTGTCGATGGCCGTGTCCAGCGCGTCGTCCCAGTTCTGCATGAGCTTGGAGCCGAGGAAGTCTTCGGCGTAGCGCGGCGGGTCAGTCAGCTCGCGGCCGACGGCGAGCGTCCAGAACTCCCGCTCGTCCACAATGCCGAGTTCCTTTTCACCGGTCTGGTACGCCTCCCAGTCGATAGGGTGAGCGCGCACGATGGTCACGCCGGCCCACACGGCCACGGCGGTCGCCAGGGCAATACTGACGCGCGTAATGGGCACGGCCATCGCGGGCAGCAGCAGCGCGAACAGGGGCAAAAGCCACATGCGCCCGTGCATGAAGTCGCCGCCGACGCGCAGGACGTAGAGGATGTGGGCGAGCGCGCAGCCGGTGACAAGCAAAACAATTGCTAATCGACGTCCTCCGGTCCCCCGCATCATCCACCCCACCAACGCGGCGGTTGCCAGCACCGGCAGCCAGAGCCAGTAGTAGCCCACGAAGTCTGCGAAGTACTCGAACCCGCGCGCCCACTCGGCGCCGGACGCCGATTTGGCCACCGCGGTGTGCGGGGTGATCAGGCCGTAGTACCCCATGCGGAAAAGTTGGTAGGCGGCTGGCACAGGCAGCGCCGCGGCAAGGATGCCGGGGGTTTTGCGCGGGGAAAACCAGATGAGCAGGATGCCGGTCACACCGCCGTAGAGCGCCAGCTCTGGGCGCACGAGCCAGGACATTCCGCACCAGAAGGCGAGGAAATAGCCGGCTCCCGGCGCGCGGCGTCGCACCGGCTCCGCCCACGCCACCAGGGCAGCCCACCACCCGGCGATCCACAGCAGCGACAGGCCCCATTCCAGCCCTGAAGTGGCGAAGTCGCGCGCCGGCGGCAGCGCCAGGTAGATGATGATGCCGAGCGGGAGCACCGGCCCGACCTTGCCCCAGTAGCGGCCCGCGGCGTAGGTGGCCAGCGCGGCAGCGGCGATGGTGAACAGAAGCGCGAGCCACATGGCCACGTCTTCGAGCCGGGCGTCGGTGACCCAGCCGACGGCTGTGATCAGGTACTGCCACAGGGTGGAGGTGTTGGCCTCCACTCGCTCGCCGGCATTGAACACGGGCCCGTTGCCCGCCAGCAGGTTGCGCACAGTGCGTAGGACGATCAGGCCGTCGTCGGACATCCAGCGGCGGGTCCACCCGCCCCAGAACGCGAAGATGCCCGCGACTACGGCTGCGGCGAGCGCGGAGAGGCGGGCGTTCTTTGTCATTGCGACGATGTTACTGGGTCAAGGCCTACCAGCCTAAGTTCGGCACAATGTAGACGGCCATGGCGATGCAGAACAGCCACGCTACGGCGAGCAGCTGCAGAACGCGGTCTTCCAGGGCGATCTCGTCGGGCGCGCCGCCCTGCCCGCCGTCGACTACGGAGGCGTAGCGCAGGATCGCGATGACAAACGGCACCATGGACACCTGGTACCAAATGGCGGCGGTGCCCCCGACGGCGTTGGACAGTTCGAAACCCCACAGGGCGTACGACATGACCACGGCGGTGGCGGAAAGCGTCCACACGAACCGCAGGTAGGTCTCGGTGTAGCCCTGCAGCGAGCGGCGGATCTCCGCACCGGTTTCCTTCACCAGCAGCAGCTCGGCGTAGCGCTTGCCGGATGCCATGAATAGGGAGCCGAACGCCGCCACCAGCAGGAACCACTGGGACAGGGTGATGTCTGCGGCCACGCCGCCGGCCATGGTGCGAAGCATGAAACCGGAGGACACCAGCGCGATGTCGATCACCGGGATGTGCTTCCAGCCGAAGCAGTAGCCCAGCTGCAGCGCGATGTAGATGCCGATGACCCAGGCCAGCGACGTGCCGTCGGTAGCCAGAAGCGACAGGCCGAGCGAGAGCGCGATGAGCACCGCCGCCATGACGTACGCCAGGTTGATCGGCAGCATGCCGGAGGCGATCGGGCGGAACCGCTTGGTGGGGTGGCGGCGGTCGGATTCGACGTCGCGCGCGTCGTTGATCAGGTAGATCGAGGACGCACCGAAGCAGAACACCACGAACGCCAGGAAGATGTCCACAGCGGTGCGGGAGTTGAAGGCATCCGCGCCGGCGGCCAGGGGCGCGGCCAGCACGAGAACGTTTTTCACCCACTGCTTGGGCCTCAAGCCCTTGATCATCGCGTCCGGGAGGTTCTTCGGCGGCGTCTTCTTCATTACCTGGTCAACGCCGGAGGTGTGCGGCTCCGACTTGATCAGGGGCTCGTCCACGGGTTCACGGGTGTTTGCCACTAGATCCTCTTCTCAGCCTCGATTGCCACCTTCGCCGTCGCCGCGCCCAGGGCAGCACCGGCGAGAGTGTCGGTTGGGTAATGCACGCCGAGCACGTTACGCGACAGCATCATCACCGGCACGAGCAGCCACGGCCACTTGCGTCCGGTGATGTCCGCCAGGTGCGCGGCTGCGGCACCGGTGTTGGCGGCGTGCGAGGAGGGAAACGACAGCTGCGAGGGCGTTTTCACGCCGATCTTCACGCGCGGGTCGTTCGGACGCGGGCGGCGCACGATCCGCTTGAGCACCACGGTCGCGGCGTGCGCGGCGAAGGTGCCCACACCGAGCGCGAGCCATTTGGAGCGCTTTCGCTTATCGACGTCCCCGATGCTCGTTGCGATGGCACCAGCCGTCGCAACCCCGAGCCAGCCCAAATCGTGCTCGCCGAAGTAGCTCAAGCACCGGGCGGCCTTCGCGGTTTCCGGGGTGTACAACTTGTCCTGGATGGCGACAAGCAGGTCGGTTTCTTTACTGGGCATCGAAGACCTTCCCCCAGTTCTCGTGGCTGGCCAGCTCTTCGCGAGCGTCGCGGTAGGTGCGCTTGAGTTCCGGCCAGCGCTCCTTGATCTGGGCGCGGAGTTCCTTCTGTTCGCGCATCAGCTCGTCGGCAAGCTGCTTGTCGCGCTTGCGGAAGGCCACGCCGGTCCCGCCTGCGGTGGACACGGTCGCCGAGTCCACGCGGGCAAGCGTGTACCAGCGCGCCTCGTCGGCGGTGAGGTTGAGCTGCGGCGCGTCCCAGTGCGCGCGGTCCTCGTCCTTGCGCAGGTGCAGCAGCGCCTTGACCGCCCACGGGATCTTCTTGATCTTGGCCAGGCGCCCGCCGATCTTGTTGGTGGGCACGCCCGGCGCGCCGGTCGGCGCGGGCAGCTCGGTCGCGGACGGCAGCACCTGCGCGTCCGAGTACTCCTTACGGATCCCCTGAATCCGCGGCAACGAGGATTCGAGGATGTCGAAGAGCTGGTCCGGGCCAGCGAGGAAGTCGCGCATCGCCTCGTTTTGGATGGCGATTGTGGAGTACTCCATGCAGAAGTAGTGCTTCCCGGTGGATTTCTGCATGTTCTTCAGCATCGCCTCCGGGTTGTCCGGCCCGTAGATGCTGGCCACGATGAGGCGGTTGCGCATGTGGAAGTACGCCTGCCAGTCGATCGCGTCGTCCTTGTCAGCCCACGCCATGTGCCAGATGGCCACGCCGGGCCAGGTGACCGTGGGAAAGCCCGCTTCCTTGGCGCGCAGCGCGTACTCGTTGTCGTCCCACTTGATAAACAGCGGCAGTGGCAGGCCCATCTTCTCCGCCACCACGCGCGGGAAGAGGTTCATCCACCAGCCGTTGTAGTCCACGTCGATGCGGCGGTGCAGCGGGCGCGAGGTGGTCTTCTTCGGATCCAGGTCCTCTTCGTCCGTGCCCACGTACCCCAGCGGGTACTTGGCAAAGTCGTGGTCGTAGACGGCGTGCTTGGCGGCGGAGAACATGAAGATCTCCGGGTCCACGGTCTCTCCGGTGGTGCGCAGCTGCGAGCGGTCCTGCAGGTTGAGCATCTGCCCGCCCACCAGGATCGGCTCTGCTGCGTAGCGGGCGGCCTGCACGGCGCGGACGATGGAATCCGGTTCGATGGCAATGTCGTCGTCCATGTACAGGATGAACGGCGCGTCGGTGCGGTTCAGCGCCTCGTACATGATGCGGGAGTAGCCGCCGGAGCCGCCCAGGTTGCCCTGCTGGAAAATCTCCAGCTTGCCGTTCAGATTCTTCTCGGCTTCGGCGAAGTCCGGCTCGTCCGCCGGGTGTTGGTTGCCCTGATCTGGCATGAGGACGTTGCTGATGCACGCCTCGACGTACGGGTCCTCCGCCAGCGCGTGCAGCGCGTTGACGGCGTCGCGGGGGCGGTTGAAGGTGGGGATGCCCACGGCCACTTGTTTGGGCTGGGGCGGGACCACGGTGCCGTCGTCAAGCACCTGCTCTTTGGGCTCCTGCGGGGAGCACCACGCGGCGTCCGCGATGCGCGTGTCGTCTTCGGCGGTGACGTCGAACCACAGCCAGCCGCCGTCCTCGAAGTTGCTCAGCTTCAGCGGGATTTCGACTGCGCCGGCGGCCTCGACGTTGGTGACGCTGACGCGCGTGCCGTCGTGCTTCGACCGGTAGACCGAGATGGTCGCGCGGCCCTCGACCTCCATGGCCAGGACCACCGTGTCCAGCTGCGACCAACGGCGCCAATAGCTTGCCGGGAACGCGTTGAAGTACGTCTCGAAGCTGACCTCGTTGCCCGCGGGGACCTCGAAGCTCGTGCGGTCGGACCAGCGCAGACGCTGCTTGTTGTGCTCCTGCTCGATCAGGTACAGCATGCGCACGTCGTGCGGCTCGCCCTTTTTGGGCATGAGGACGCGTTGCAGCGTGTCCACGGCGAGGGTCTTGCTCGTCTCCACAGCTCTCACTTTCTGTTGTGGGCAGTCGGAAACCAAGCGTAATCGCTTCAATGGTGATTCCTTGGTGTGGCTCGCGGGGTTTCGCCGGTTGGCGGTTGTAGCCGCATTGGCGCTTGATGCGCATGACCGATACGGTAGCTACGTTTTCACGCCCTCACCTGACCGAGGGGGCACTTTCCCGCGCATTCAGAACGGTAAATTCTATGGCTTTCGCTCACACCGAGATATCTCACGAACCGCCCGCTCCGACGGGGGTTGTGGAGTCCTTCCGCTACGCGTTTTCGTCGCCTACTCGCCTGCGCAAGGAGGTCCTGGCGGGCCTCACCGTCGGGCTGGCGCTCATCCCCGAGGCCATCGCGTTTTCCATCCTTGCCGGCGTTGATCCGGCGCTCGGGCTGTTCGCCTCGGTGATCATGGCCATCACCATCGCGTTCACCGGCGGGCGCCCCGCGATGATCTCGGCCGCCACGGGTGCGGTCGCCCTGGTCATCGCCCCGGTGGCCCGCGAGCACGGGGTGGACTACTTCATCGCGACCGTCTTGCTGGCGGGCGTGCTGCAGATCGTGCTTGCGGCGCTCGGGGTGGCCAAGCTGCAGCGCTTCATCCCGCGGTCGGTTATGACCGGGTTCGTCAACGCGCTGGGTATTTTGATCTTCACCGCGCAGCTGGAGCATCTTATCGACGTCCCAAAGGTCGTCTACGTCCTCGTCGCAGCTGGCATCGCGATCATGATCGGGTGGCCGAAGCTTACGGGCGCCATCCCCGCCCCGTTGATCACCATCGTCGTTATCAGCGCTGTCGTGGGGTTTGCCGGGTTCCGCGTCCCCACTGTGTCGGATATGGGTGAGCTGCCGGAGTCCCTGCCGAGCCTTATCCTGCCGGACGTGCCGCTGACACTGGAGACGCTGCAGATTATCGCGCCGTATTCCCTGGCTATGGCAATCGTGGGCCTGTTGGAGTCGTTGATGACGGCCAAGCTTGTCGACGACATCACCGACACCCACTCCGACAAAACCCACGAATCCTGGGGACAAGGCGTGGCGAATATCGCCTCCGGCCTCTTCGGCGGCATGGGCGGCTGCGCCATGATCGGGCAGACCATGATCAACGTCAAAGAATCCGGGGCGCGCACCCGCCTATCGACGCTGCTGGCCGGCGTGTTCCTGCTCATCCTCATCCTGCTGCTCGGCGACGTGGTGGGCCAGATCCCGATGGCGGCACTCGTGGCGATCATGATCATGGTGTCTGTGGGCACCATCGACTGGCACTCGGTGCACCCGCGCACCCTGAAATTCATGCCGCTGTCGGAGACCGTGGTGATGCTGGTGACCGTCGTAGCTACGCTTGCCACCAGCAACCTCGCCATCGGCGTGGTGCTCGGCGTGATCACCGCGATGATCACCTTCGCCCGCCGCGTCGCACACCTCGCCTCCGTTGAGCAGGTGTCCGCCGAGGACACCACCGACGACGGGCAGGTGGACACCCGCACCTACCGCATCCACGGCCAGCTGTTCTGGGCCTCCAGCAACGACCTGGTCTACGCGTTCGATTACACCGACGCTGCAGAAAACATCGTTTTGGACCTGAGCGCGGCCGAGGTGTGGGACGCCTCCACCGTGGCCACGCTGGACTCCGTTACCCGCAAGTTCGAGGAACGAGGCAAGACCGTCACCATCGTCGGCCTCGACGGGCCGAGCAAGGACCGCCTGGACCGCCTGTCCGGAAAGCTCAACAGCCAATAACGGCGCTTCTCCCGTAGGCTGCGAATCATGCAGTTCAAGGGATACAACGACGACGGGCTCCCCCACGACCCCGCAGGTGGACAACGCAACGGCTCCGGTTCGCCGGCGCGCAACTACGCCATCGGAGCGGCCTGCATCGTGGTGGCCGTGCTCTCGTTTGCGTTCCTCTCCGGCTCCACCGCCGTGTTCATCGGCATCGCAGGTGCGGTGATCGGCGCGGTGTTTCTGGTGATGGGGATCCAGGGCAGCGGCGACCAGCAGCCGGACGCCCTCGAGCAGGGAAACTTCGGCACCCAGGACCCGGGCGCAGACTACGACTGGGACGGCAACTTCCGCCGCGAGTTCGGCGACGGTCAGCACCGCTAAAGCCCGGGCCGGCTAGGTGTTGCCCGGTGGCGTCGGCGTGCCCTAAGCTAATCGCGTTAGCTTAGGCACACCTAACTTTGGGTGCTTTTTGTTTCCGACCGAAAGGGCGAACCTTGAAACGTACTTCCCCATTGTCGCTTCAGCGGCTGACCGCTACCTTCACCACGGCTGCGCTGCTGCTCACCGGCTGCTCCAGCGAGTCCGCAGACTCCGGCCAGCACACCGACGCGGCTGGGTCGAACGACCGCATTGTCACGCTGGGGCTTGGCGACGTGGACACCGTCCTCGCATTGGGGGAACAACCGGTCGGCTACGCCACCTGGGAGGCAGAGGGCTCGGGCGATCCGTCCGGCCTCGGACCGTGGGCGAAAGACAAGCTCACCGGCGAGCCGAACCCGATCCGCAACACCACCACCGAGTTCAGCACCGACACCGCTGAGCAGGTCGCAGCGCTCGATCCGACCAAGATCATCGCAGTCAACAGCGGTTTCGACAGCGACAAGCAGGCCCTGTTGCAGCAGATTGCGCCAGCGACCTTCCATTCCAGCCAACACGAAGACTGGCAGGTGCCGTGGGACGAGCAGATTAAGGAGATCGCGGCGGCGTTGGGTCAGGAAGCTGAGGGCGACAAGCTCATTGCAGAATCCGAGCAGGCTTTCGCCGACTTCCGGCAGGCGCATCCGGAGCTGCAGGGCAAGACAGCGGTCATCGGGATGCCTTACGACGGCAAGCTCGGCGTGTACACGGCAGGCGACGGCCGCGGCTCCTTCATTGAAAAGCTCGGGTTTACCATTCCGGATAAGTTCAACGGTGACGGATCCAGCTTCTTCATCGATTGGTCCCCCGAGAACTACTCCGACCTCAATGACGTGGACTACGTGTTCATCCTGGACTACTACGACGCAATCGACGCGCTGAAAAACAATGCCGCGTTTGCGAACCTCGACGTCAACACACGCGGCGGCGTGCACTGGCTCGACACCGACACCGCCAACGCGATGAGCATGCCCAACCCGCTGACCATCCCGTACGCGATCACACAGATTGACCAGGAGCTCTAGAACGCGCTAGCAGGGCACGATCAGCGGCCCTCCTGCCACCGGGTCCTCGGCGACCACGGCGGGCAGCGAGAATACGTCGGCAAGCAACTGCTCCGACACAACCTCGGCGGGCGTGCCCGCCGCTTGCACCTCGCCGCCTTTCATCACGACCAACTGGTCGGAAAAACGCGCCGCGAGGTTCAAATCGTGCAGCACCATGACCACGGTGCGCCCCATGTCATCGGCGAGACGGCGAATAAGTGCAAGTAGCTCGACGGAGTGGGAAAGGTCCAGATACGTGGTCGGCTCGTCCAAAAGCACGAGCGGGGTGTCTTGGGCGAGCACCATCGCGATCCACGCACGCTGCCGCTGCCCGCCGGAGAGCCGCTCGAGCGGGCGCTCCGCAAACTCGGACACCTGAGTCAGCTCCATCACCTTGTCCACCATCGCGCTGTCTTTCTCCGAGGTCTGGCGCAGCCACGTCTGGTGCGGGTGGCGCCCGCGCCCGACCAGGTCACGCACCGTCAGCCCGTCCGGCGCTACGGGGGTTTGCGGCAGCACCGCGAGCGTGCGGGCGATCTCGCGACGTTTCATCTCCGCGGTGTTTCGGCCGTTCAGGACCACCTCGCCGCGCTCACGCGGGATCAGGCCAGCAACCGCGCGCAACAACGTTGATTTGCCGCAGCCGTTCGGCCCGACGATGGTGGTGACGCCGCCGCGCGGGACGTCGAGGCCGAGCCCGTCGATAATCGTTGCCGCACCATAGCTGACGGTGAGATCACGCACGTGAAGCATTACAAGGTCACCTTTCTGGTCGCGCGCATCAGCGCGTAGAGCAAAGCCGCCCCGCCGAACGCCGACGTGGCCACGCCTACCGGCAGGTCCCCCGGCACAACGGTGCGCACCGCGAGGTCCGCACCGGCGACGATCAGCGCGCCGGCAATCATGGCGGTGCCGAGTGGGGGCGTGGGGGCATTTGCTAATCGACGACCCACGTGCGGCGCCACAAACGCCACAAAAGCAATCGGACCTGAAGCCGCCACCGCCGTCGATGTCAACGCCACGGCAAGCACCATGAGCACAAGCTGGGTGCGCCGCGGATCGACGCCCAGCCCCGCAGCCGTGTCGTCCCCGAGAGAGAGGGCTTCGAGCTGGAATGCCGCCCAGCGCAGCAGCGGCACAACCAGCGCAAGCGCCACCAACACAGCGGCGGCGTCACCCCAACCCGATGATCCGACCGAGCCTGTCACCCACGCCTGGGCTTTGCCCACATCGCGGTAGTCGGCGCGGACGAGGAGGAACGAGTTGTACGCCACCGCCAGGGCGTTGAGGATGATGCCGGCGAAGATGAGCTGAAACGATCCCAGGCCGCCGGCGCGGCTGAGCCACCACATCGCCCCGGAGACCGCAATCCCGCCGACAAACGCGCTCAGCGGCACTCCGAGCGCGCTGAGCAGCACCCCGGTACCACCACCCGCGAGCAGCGCTGTAAGTGCGAACGCTGACGCACCTGAAACAACGCCCAGGATGTCTGGGCTGGCCAGCGGGTTACGAGTGATCGTCTGAAAGATCGCGCCCGCGAATCCGAGCGCGGCCCCCACCGCCAGCGCCGTGGCTACACGCGGCAGGCGCCACTCGACGACCACGGTGCGGGCCATGCCGGTGGACTGCCCGGTCAGGGCGGCGAGGACGTCATGAAGCCCAAGCCCGAATTCACCCACCATGATGCCTCCGAGCGCGACGGCGAGCCCACACGCCGCGAGCACGACATTGACTGCGAACGTGCGGGTCACAGCTTCGCCCCCTTCCGCAGCAAGTACAGGGCGAACGGGGCGCCGACGAAAGCAAGGGTGATGCCAACTTGCAGCTCACCGGGGCGGGCGATGACTCGGCCGGCGACATCCGCGAGGAGTAGCAGCGTCGCTCCGGCAAGCGCGGAGCACGGCAGCACCAGCCGGTAATCCGGACCGGTCAGGGAGCGGACGATATGCGGCACGACCAAGCCGACAAACCCGATCGGGCCCGCCCCCGCCACAGCTGCACCGGCAAGCAGGGCGACCAGCAGGATCCCCACCGCGCGTGCAGCTGCAACGTTGACGCCGAGGGAGTGCGCGACGTCATCGCCCAGGTTCAGCATGTTCACCCGGTTCGCCGTGGCGAACGCGGCGACTAGGCCGACCAGTACGACCGGGGCGACGGCGGCGACGATGTGCATGTCCCGGCCCGCGACGGAGCCCGCCGTCCAAAACCGCATGTCATTGAGACTTTGCGTGCTGGTGAGCACGATGCCGCTGGTCAGCGCGGAACACACCGCCCCGAGCGCGGACCCGCCGAGTACCACCGTGATCGGGGTGGAACCGCGGCTTCGCGCGCTCAGTGCGAAGACGAGCGCTACCGCCATGGTCGCGCCGAGGAAACCGACCCCTACCGCGACCAGCACCGGTAGCGAGCCGAACACGGCGGTTGCCGCAGCCACCGCAAGCGCCGCCCCCGGGGCGATGCCCAGCAGGTTTGTGTCGGCCAGCGGGTTGCGTGTGTGCCCCTGGAGCAGAGCTCCCGCTGTGCCAAGCGCCGAGCCAGCGAGCAGGCCGAGCAGCGTGCGTGGAACCCGCAGTTGGGCAACCACTTGCGCCTCCTCGCTGCCCTGCCCAGATTCGGTGTGGAACGCGAGGGCAAGCCCGTCACGCACAGCACTGACGCTTTCTGCCACGCTCATCTGCCGCGCGCCGACGGCGAGCGAGAGTAACACCGCCACGACAGCCGAAATCCCGAGCGCAATGGCGAATCCCGCGTGTCTAGTCGCACTCATAGCCTGTCACCGCCAATACCCCATGAACGAGACATGCTGGCGCGGCAACCCCGTCTCCTTAACCAACAGGCGGCGCATCGCTTTCACCGAAGTGTTCTTGCCGGCGATCCAGTAGTAGGTGTGTCCGGACGCGCCCGCCCCACCGTTGATGGGCTCCCCGCTTCCCGAATACGTCGGGGTTTCCCAGACATTGTCTCGCTGTACCTCACCGTCGTTATCGGGCTCATCGGCGGTGGGAGCTACTGGGACCCGCAGCGACTCAATGTCCTGCTTAAGCTGCGTGTAGAGCTTGTCCCCATGCCCGGCTTCGGGCTCGGTGCGGAAGTGCCAGCGGACATCAACGTGGGCAGGCGCATCGATTTGAAGGCTGTTGCCCGCCGGCACCTCAATGTCGGCGGAACCGGCGAGTTCTTCGGGCCAGTCCTCCAGTACTCGGGAGATCGCGGGAAGAGCAGTTTCATCGCCGTACAGTCGAGCGGACGCGGCAGCGCCGGGAGCGAATTCGATGCCGACACCGGACGCGTCATCGCGGGTCGGCCCGATGATCCACAGCGCCTGCCCGGGCAGTGCGCTTTCCGCCCACGCGGAGGCCGGCCCAGCGTTGTGTCCGTGCAGCACGAAATCCACATCGAGCTCGTCCGGGTCACCGTCGTTGCGCCGGAGGTTGCGAATGGAGTAGGTGCGGAGATGCCCGCGCGTGTGTTCCGGCATGGCGCGCCAGAGGTCCCACCACCCCTCGGCCGGCAAATCGACGAGCCCTGCCGCCGACGGGATGATGAGCTTGATCCGCAGATCCATGATGGGCACAGCGGGGCCCATTGCGTCGACACCAGTGAACGTCACACGTTGAAAATTCGGTGCGATGCGCTCGCTGCGAACGACTGTTGCAAGGAAGGGCCGGAAACTCACCGCAGAGACTATATAGGATTGCCTAACTTAACAAAAGTGGGGGGCTCGTCGATCAGCAAAGGCGCTAATTCCTGGCCAAGGTAAACGCCGGTAGGCGAAAACAGCTCCCCTGTACTTCATCATGACATCAAACTGAGTGTCCGGGCGACACCATTAGGGAACAAAATTTGGCGGATCCCTTCGCTATAAACCACCGCCCCTGACCTGCCCATTTTGCATTTCGAAACGGTTTCGCTTGGCGTTTTGAAAGCGATCTGCTCGGCATTTTAAAAACGGGGCGGGCCGGGGGCTCGTCGATAGGCAAAAGCCCCTTACTTCGGCTCCCACAAGCTGCTCGGGCCGGTGAGAGCCTTGCGGTCGCGCGCGAGAATGAGGCGGTCCAAGTCAGCGAGCACCGCGTCGACATCGGACGGGTTGTACCTACGCTCGCGCCGCGCCCGCTGCAGCTCGCGGCTGGCGGCGCGCAATGCCACATCCTGCATCTGCACCGCCCCAGCGCGGGCGCGCTTGAAGGCTTCCTTGCGCTCCTCGGAGCCCTCCGGATCCTGCAAGCGCTTCTCCGCAATCGAGTCCAGCCACTGCTGCACCATCTTGTACGCCTCAGGCTGGTACTCCTCACCGTGCTCTCGCACCGCCTTACGCGCAGCCGCGTACGCCCGCTGGTTCAGCTCCTCGAGCGCCTTGTCGGCGCCAGGCCCGTTTTGCAGGTCAAGCTTGTCGACGAGCCAAGGGAGCAACAACCCCGGCACCACCATCGTGCAAGTGAGCACGGTCAGCGCGATGACTGAGAGTTCGTGGTGGTAGCTCGTCGCCGACGCCGGGATGGCCAGCACGAGCGCCAGCGTGACCAGCCCGCGCATGCCCGCCCACGCCATGAGCAGAACCTCCTGCAGCCGCAGCGGAGAGACGTTCGTTCGGTGCTTTTTCTCGTTGAGCTTGTACAGCACCCACATCCACACGAAACGCACCGCGAACGCGACGACGGACAGGACAACGCCCACCTGCACCGCCTGCCAGATGTGCGTGTCGGCGGTGTCCAGCGCGTCGCGCACGCTCATGCCGATCAGGCCGAACGCCACGCCGGTAAACAGCAGCTCCACCGTCTCCCAGAAGGAGTGGCCGGTCAGGCGGTCCTCGGCGGTCATGGTGGAGCGCGAGGACATCTCCACCGCGGCGATGACAATCGCGATGACGCCGGAGGCTTCGATGGCCTCGCAGCCTGCGTAGATGGCGAACGGGAGCACCCAGGTAAACGCCGTGCGGATCACGGAATCAGGCACGGAGTTGGCAAAGATAGCCGCCAGCCTGCCCACGACCAGGCCGATCAGCACCGCGGCGATGGCGGCGTAGAGGAACTGCAACACGCCCTTGCCAAAGTCGACCTCGCCGTGCGCGACCGCGGCCGCCATCGCGACGTTGAAGGTCACGATGGAGGCGGCGTCATTGAACAGCCCCTCCGTCTGCAGCGTGCCGGTGATGCGTTTCGGGATACCGGCCGGGCCAGCCACAGCGTCCACCGCCACCGGGTCCGGCGGAGCAATCGCGGCGGCGAGCACCATCGCGGTGGCCAGGCTAAGCCCGGGCAGCATCCACATCGCCGTGGCGGTCAGCGCGGCGATGGTGAGAAACACCAGGATGATCGACATGGTCAGCACCACGTTGAGCTGGGAGCCGATCTGCCCCCAGCTCGTGCGCCGGGCCAGCGACCACAGCAGCGGCGGCAGGAAGATCGGCAGGATCAGGTGCGGATCGATGGAGACGGTGTCGATGCCGGGGATGAAGATCACCGGCGCGACCACCACGGTCAGAAGCGCCGGCCACGGCAGGCCGGTGCGCTCACCTACCGCGGCGACGAAGATGGTGGCGAGCAGTAGTCCGATAATTGCGATAAAAGTTCCCACGCTGGGCTAGTCTACGGCGCGCCTACGCCGCGTCGAAGAACTCCACCGCGGTGCCGGCGTCCCGAGCGCCGGCACCGCCGGGCAGCTCCCGCCCGCCGTTGCAGATCCAGCTACCACGATCCAGCTATTCGCTTCCAGGATCCGATTAGCTGGGTCTTAGTAGCTGGATCCGCGAAAAATGGAGCAGACTCTAGCCCACCCTAGTGCCCGCGCGGCTGGCTCAGCGGCTCGCCGGACTCGAAGAACGGGCGCAGCTGGTTGTCAAACAGGGTCAGCGCCGCGGCGATGGCCATGTGCATGTCCAGGTACTGGTAGGTGCCCAACCGGCCGCCGAACAGGACGTTGTTCTGCTCGGATTCTTCTGCCGCGAGGCGTCGATAGGCTTCGAGCTTCTCGCGGTCCTCCGGGGTGTTGATCGGGTAGTAGACCTCGTCGTCGTCCTCCGCGAAGCGGGAGTACTCCTTCACAATCACGGTCTTGTCGTCGGGGTAGCCGGAGCGCTCCGGGTGGAAGTGGCGGAACTCATGGATGCGGGTGTACGGCACGTCCTCGTCGTTGTAGTTCATCACCGGGGTGCCCTGGAAGTCGCCGACCTCGAGCACTTCCTGCTCGAAGTCGAGGGTGCGCCAGCCCAGGCGGCCCTCGGCGTAGTCGAAGTACTGGTCCAGTGGGCCGGTGTAGACCACGGGCGCGTCCGGGTTCTCGGCGCGGATCTCGGAAGCGACGGCGAACCAGTCGGTGTCGGTCCGCACGTCGATAAGCTCATGCTCCGCCATCTTCTCCAACCACGCGGCGTAGCCGTCGACGGGCAGGCCCTCGTAGGTGTCGTTGAAGTAGCGGTTGTTGAAGGTGTAGCGCACCGGCAGGCGCGAGATGATCTCCGGCGGCAGGTCCGTGGGGTCGGTCTGCCACTGCTTGGCGGTGTAGTGCTTCACAAACGCGTCGTAGAGCGGCTTGCCAATGAGCGCGATGCCGCGCTCCTCCAGGTTCGTCGCGGCCGCGGGGTCGAGGCCTTCGCGCTGCTCCTCGATGAGCTTTTTCGCCTCTTCCGGCGAGTAGTACCGGCCGAAGAACTGGTTAATCAGGCCGAGCCCCATGGGGAACTGGTAGGCGGTGCCGTCGTGCATCGCGAAGACGCGATGCTGGTAATCGGTGAAGTCGGTAAACCGGTTGACGTATTCCCACACCCGCTCGTTGGAGGTGTGGAACAGGTGCGCACCGTATTTGTGCACCTCAATGCCGGTTTCCGGCTCGTTTTCGCTGTACGCGTTGCCGCCGATGTGGCTGCGTTTTTCCACCACCAGCACGCGTTTGCCCAGCTCACTCGCCGCTTGCTCGGCCACGGTGAGGCCGAAGAAACCCGATCCAACAACAATGAGGTCGTATGCCATGCGGCCTATTTTCGCACAGTTGCCTATCGACGGAGCTCCGCCACGACACGCCCCAGAAGTCTCAAGTCTTTCTTGAGACTTGAACTTGCACTACACTTCGTTTCTGTCACATTTGCCACTGCTTTTGCAGCGAACCTCAAAAACCCCAGGAGTATTACTGTGCAGCAACGTCGCAGCATTCAGGGCGGCGCGGCCCGACCCGCCCGGGCCGCGATCATGCCCGTGATCGTGTCCGTCCTCCTCGTCACAGCACTTGTTGCCGCCAACGCATTCAGCGGCAACCGCATCCTGCAGGTGCAGTCCCTCGGCGCCGGCGCCCCGGAGGTCTACACCACCTCGTCGTCGTTCGCGGCCGGCGACAACATCACCGTCGACGACGCCGCCATCCGCACCCAAGGCGGCGAAGAAGATCACGTGCGCCGCGTGGTCAAGGAGTTCACCAACGACCGCGAGTTCTCCATCGTGGGCCTGACCTGGACCGGCGATCGCGACATCGTCGCGTACGTGCGCTCCCAGACGGCCGACGGCACCTGGTCCGAGTGGTTCGAGATGGACCCGGCAGACCCGCAGGCGGGTTCCGACAAGTTCGGCACCGAGCCGATCTACGTCGGCCGCACCACACGTATCCAGGTCTCCACCGGCAACGTGGACCTGCTTGAAGGCGGCCGCGCTGTCTCCGACGCCCCCACCACCGCCAACGACATCGAAGCCGTGTTCTTGGACGGCGGCACCGGCACGGCGCAGGGCGGCATCCAGCCGGTTGCCGACTCCTACACTCGCGGCATGCCCGAGGTGGTCACCCGCGCGCAGTGGGGCGCCGGCCGCAGCAGCGCCCCGTACTACTCCGAGCCCACCACCGCCGCCACCGTGCACCACACGGCCGGTTCCAACAACTACTCCGAGGCCGAGGCACCGGGCATCGTGCGCGGCATCTGGAACTACCACGCCAACAACCTTGGCTGGGGCGACATCGGCTACCACGCGCTCGTCGACAAGTACGGCAACATCTACGAAGGCCGCGCCGGCGGCATGGACCGCGGCCCGCAGGGCGCCCACGTCGGCTCCTTCAACCAGAACACCTGGGGCGTGTCCATGCTGGGCGACTACCAGCAGGCCGAACCCACCCCGGCCGCGCTGCGCGCCATGGGCGAGATCATCGGCTGGAAGGCCGCCGTCGCGGGCTTCGACCCCACCGGCTCCAGCTACCACTACGCCGAGGGCAACTTCCGCGGCTCGAAGTACGCAGCCGGCCAAGGTGCAATGTTCAGCAACATCAACGCCCACCGCGACTTCCACTACAACACCTGCCCGGGCGACAACCTGTACTCCAAGCTGCCTGTGATCCGCGCAACCGCGGCCACGAAGTACCGCTCCTTGGGCGGCAGCCGCTCCGGCATCGGCTCCGTCTTGGACCGCTTGAACGGCGACGACAGCACCACCACGGCGACCGCGCCGGATGCTGCCCCGGCAGACCCGAACTCCCGCGCCACCGAAACAGTTCCAACGCCGACGCCGAAGCACCAGGGCAGCCCGAGCAACGGCACCCCCGACGGCACCCTGGCCGCGCTGTCCTCCGGCGACCCGAACACCATCGCCACCGTGGCCGGCACCGCCATCGGCCTGGTGCTGCTGTTCCTGGCGGCCCAGGACCAGCTGCCCACCGTCTCCAACGCCGGCGACACCCAGGTTTTCGAGGTCCTGACGCTGGCGCAGGCAGCTGACCTAGCCAAGCAGATCAGCCCGGCCGTGGCACCTACCCTCAACGCGTTCGGCTCCAGCGAGGCCGCCCAGGTGTGGACCGCGCTCGAACCCACGCTGGGCAAGCTCGTCGCCGGCGTCGGTGGCCCGACCGGCCCGGCCGTGGCGCTGTACTCCAACGGCATCGGCGCCCGCAACAACGAAGGCGAAATCATCGCCCTGGTAGGCAAGATCGCCGAGGCCTGGCTGCAGCAGGGCCTCGACGCCGGCCCGCTGGGCATGCCGGTGACGCAGCAGTTCAACCCCACCGCCGACACAGTCCGCGTGGACTTCGAAGGCGGCTTCATCACCTACAACCCGTCCGCTAACACGGTGGACATCAATACGAACTAGGCCAAATTGAGGCAGCGCGACACCGCATCCTCCCATGCGGCGACAAGCCGGTCCCTTTCGGGGCCGGCCATTTCGTTTTCCCAGGTGGTTGTGGGGCCGAGCGTCAGCGGTTCGTCGATAAGCGAAATGCCCATGCCCGCCGCCGACGCCGCACCCATCACCGTGGTCTCGGTGTTCGCGGGACGCTCCACGGTCAGGCCCAGGATGTCGGCCTGCATCTGCATGAGCAGGTCGTTCGTAGTCATCCCGCCGTCGACCTTGAGCGCCTTCGGCTCCCCGCCCATCGCGCACACCACCTCGCGCGCCTGCAAACAGGTCGCCTCGAGCGCCGCCCGGGCGATATGCCGCCTATCGACGAACCGGGTCAACCCCACGATCACCCCTCGCGCATCGGGGCGCCACCGCGGCGTGAACAGCCCCGAAAACGCTGGCACGATCACCACTCCCCCACTGTCTTCGACCTGGCTGGCCAACGTCTCGGACTCCGCAGCGGTGGTGAGGATGCCCAGCTGGTCGCGCAACCACTGAATCAGCGAACCGCCCACCGCCACCGAGCCCTCCTGCGCATACACCGGCGGCTGGCCCTGGATCTGGTACGCCACGGTGGTGAGCAGCCCGCGGTCGCTGAACCTCGGCGTACTCCCCGTGTTGAGCAGCATGAACAGGCCCGTGCCGTAGGTCATCTTCGCGTCGTTTTCGCGAATCCCGCCCTGCCCGAACAGTGCGGCCTGCTGGTCGCCCAACACGCCGGTGATGGGCACCCCCGCCAGCGGGCCGCGGGGGCGGATCTTGCCGAAGTTGCCCACCGACGGGCGGATCTCGGGGAGGATTTGCGGCGGGATGCGGAGCTCGTCGCAAAGCTGCATGTCCCACTCAAGCGTCTCCAAATCCATGAGCAGGGTGCGCGACGCGTTGGTCACGTCCGTTAGGTGCAGCGCGCGATCCAGGTCCTTCGCGCCGCCGGTGAGGTTCCAGATCAGCCAGGTGTCGATCGTCCCCGCGAGCAGCTCGCCCTTTTCCGCGCGCTCGCGGGCACCGGGGACGTTATCCAGGATCCACGCCCACTTCGGCGCCGCCGGGTAAGAATTGTGTAAAAGCCCCGTCTTACGCAGGAACTTCCCGGCATCGCCGTCGTGGTTCGTGCGGGTGTCCTGCCACACGATGGCGTTATAGATCGGCTTGCCGGTCTCCTTTTCCCAGATCACGGCCGTTTCGCGTTGGTTGGTCAGGCCGAGCGCGTCGATGTCCTGTTCGCTGATGTCCTCGTCCGCGAGCGCTTCGCTCAACGCCCGGCGCGTGTTGCGCCAGATCTCCATCGGGTCGTGCTCCACCCAGCCCTTTTGCGGCATGTGCTGGGCATGCTCGAACTGCGACTGGGCGACGACCTTGCCGTCGGTGCCTGTGATGCACACGCGTGTCGACGTTGTGCCCTGGTCAATCGCCGCAATCAAAGCCATGCGCGTGATTCTACGGGCGGGGGCGGGGGTGTCTGTCGCCGCCCGCGCGATGGCAGGCTCGCACCCGGAAGCCTGCTCGAATCGTCTAGCAGCGGTCGCGGGTTGCTAGACGGTCAGCCCGCTATCCGCACTGACTTTCAATACGACCTGGGGAAACGCGAATGGCAAACGCGGATCGTCTAGCAACTGCTTCCGTCCTGCTAGACGATCCGCGCATCACCACCCCAGGCACCCCGCTCGACCCACGACATCCGCGTGGACGAGCAGCACAGCCCGTGCGATACTTCCCGCCATGGGGGGAATTCAAAAGAAACGTCAGGCTGAGCTGGATCTGATCAAAAAGGTCGCAGCACAGTGCAAAACTGCTGTCATCACGGGCCCGGCCGCTGCCCGGTTGCTTGAACTTTCCACGCACCGATGGGTGACCACGGTGGATCTTGCGATGCCCGGATCGTCTCGGGCCTGGGGCAAGACGTACCCAGACAGGGTCTACCGCAGCGGCCTCCTCCGGGAGACCGAGTTCGTCAACCACAACGGCGTCCGCACCGCGACGGCGATCCGCGCGATGTTCGATTCGTTTCGCTACCACGGTCGGATGGAGGCGCTGGTGCAGATCGAGTCCGCGCGCTTCAAGCACGAGCACCTCACCACGGACTACCTGCTGGAAAAGACCGAAACCCTCACCCGCGCCCGCGGCATCAAGGCGTTCCGTGAACTGATCTGCTACTCCGCCGACACGTCCGCGAGCGCATTGGAATCCATCGTGCGCGATGCGATTTTGCGCGCGATCGCGCAGGGCCGCCTCACGGGGGTGGAGACCATCGAATTCCAGGTGGGGTTCCGCATCACCGAGGCAGATGGGTGGCCCACCGTCGCCTGGGCGGACGTGCTCATCAACGGGTTTATCGTGCTCGAGGCGGACGGGCTGGAGAAGAACAGCGGGGTGTTCGGGGATGCAGCAGAAGCTTTACGACGGGAACGCCACCGCGAAACCCAACTCCAGAATCAAGGCGCCGTGGTGCGCAGGGTCGGGTGGGACAGGGCGGGCACCGGGGAGTTCATCGCGCAGATCCAGAACGCCATTGACCAGCGCCCGGGGGTGCACCAACTGCCCAACCGGATTGACACGCCGTACCGGGTCTGGCTGGCCGAGCTAGCAAAGAAAGCGAGCTAGAACCAGCGCTCGAGCACTTGCGCGACGCCGTATTCGTCGTTGGTGGCGGTGACGTGGTCCGCGGCGTCGTGAAGCATGGGCGCGGCGTTGGCCATGGCCACCCCGCGGCCGGCCCAGCGCAGCAGCTCGAGGTCGTTGGGCATGTCGCCGAATGCGATGGCGTCGGCGGCGGTGACGCCGTAGCGCTCGGCCAGGTAACGCGCGCCGGCGGCCTTGTCCACGCCGGGGCAGGACACTTCGATCAGGCCCTCGTCCATGGAGTAGGTCACGTGAGCGAGCTCCGGGTCCACCTCGGGGGCGATGAGCTCGAACATCTGCGCCGAGGTCATGGATGAGCAGCGCACCAGCAGTTTCGCTGCGGGTTGGCTGATCAACGTTTGGGTGTCAGAGACGCCGAATTGGCTGTCCCAGGCGTCCCGGTTGTACTCGGGGGTGATGATGAAGCACTCTTCTTCCGGGTCGAGCGCGGACGAGCCGACGCGTTCTACGCCGTAACCGTGCGGCACACCGGCGAGGACGCGCTCCGCCACCTCGACGACCTCGGCCATCGCGGCCGGTGCGAGTTCGTAGGCGTGCAGCACCCGGTCCGAAGCGGGGTCGTAGACCACGGCGCCGTTGGCGCACACGCACACCGGCGCGATCGGCAGCTGCTCCAGCACGGGAATGAGCCAGCGGTGCGGCCGGCCCGTGGCCAGGCCGAAGTGCGCGCCGGATTCAACGGCGCGCACGATCACTGTGCGCAACCGGTCGGTGACTCGTCCGGCGGAGGTGATGAAGGTGCCGTCGATGTCGGAGATGATCAGGCGCGGGGCATCACCAGTGGCGTTCATGTTGTCACTTCCTGCGCTGCTTCTTTGCCGCGCGCTCAGCGCGTTCCTTCGCGTAGAGCTCCTCGGCCTCTTCCGGCGTGGGCGCGGTGCCGCCGAGCGCCACCGGCATCCATGCCTCGCCTGCGCCGTCGGTGTAGAGGGAGGCGTATTCGGACCGTGAGGCGTCAAGAAGCGACTGCATCTGGCGCTTCAGCTCGGCGGTGTCCGCCTCGGCGTCGCCGGTGAGGTGGACGGGCTCGCCGTAGCGCACTATGACTGGCACGTCGCGGAAGTGTTTCGGCAGGTCCTTGGTCCAGATGCGCTGCGAGCCCCACATCACACAGGGCACGAGCGGCACCCCGGCCTGGTGGGCGATGCGCGCGGCGCCGGTTTTGAAGTCAGCCAGCTCAAACGACCGCGAGATGGTGGCCTCGGGGAAGATGCCAACGAGGTTGCCCTCGCGCAGCATCTGCACCGCCGGCGCGATGGAGGCGCCGCCGTGGGCGCGGTCCACCGGAACGTGCTTCATCAGCTTGAGCAGCCAGCCCAACACGGGCACGTCGAAGACCGACTTTTTGGCCATGAACCGCACGAGCCGCTCGCCGTGCAGGTAGGGCCCGGTGCCCATGAGGATGAAGTCGGCGTAGCCGGTGTGGTTGCCAGCGAGCAACGCGCCGCTTTCCGCCGGGAGGTTTTCGGCGCCGATGACCGTGACCTCGATGTTCGCCGCGCGCATAAGGCGGCGGGCGAAACCGACGAGGCCCTGGTAAAACTTCTCCACTGCTTCGTCGCGGTTGGCGGCGATGCCTTCGTAGAGCCGCGGGACCGTGAAACCGCGGTATCGGCGCGTATCCATTACGGCGTGAGCACTTCCTTGCCTACCCACGGTCGCAGCGCCTCAGGAACGCGCACGGAACCGTCCGCCTGCTGGTTGTTCTCCAGGATGGCTACCAGCCAGCGGGTGGTGGCCAGGGTGCCGTTGAGGGTGGCGGCGGTCTGGGTCTTGCCGTCAGCGTCGCGGTAGCGGGTGTGCAGGCGGCGGGCCTGGAAGGTGGTGCAGTTGGAGGTAGAGGTCAGCTCGCGGTACGTGCCTTGCGACGGCACCCACGCCTCCGTGTCGAACTTGCGGGCGGCGGAGGAGCCGAGGTCGCCGGCCGCGACGTCGATGATGCGGTAGGGCACCTCCACGGCGGCGAGCATGTCGCGTTCCAGGCCGAGCAGCTTCTGGTGCATCTCCTCGGCATCCTCAGGCTTGCAGTAGGCGAACATTTCCAATTTGTCGAACTGGTGGACGCGCAGGATGCCCTTGGTGTCCTTGCCGTAGGAGCCGGCCTCGCGGCGGAAGCAGGAGGACCAACCGGCGTAGAGCAGCGGGCCGTCCGACAGGTCGATGATCTCGTCCTGGTGCAGGCCGGCCAGGGCCACCTCGGAGGTGCCCACCAGGTACATGTCGTCGCGCTCGAGGTAGTAGATCTCCTCGTCGTGCGCGTCCAAAAACCCGGTGCCCTGCATGACGTCCGGGCGCACCAGCACCGGCGGAACCATGAGCTTGAATCCGGCCTCGCGCGCCTTCTGCGCGGCGAGCATGAGCATGCCCAGCTGCAGCCAGGCGCCGTCGCCGGCCAGGTAGTAGAAGCGCGCGCCGCCGACCTTGGTGCCGCGTTTCATGTCGATGATGCCCAGCGGTTCCGCCAGGTCCAGGTGGTCTTTGACCTCAAAGTCGAATTCGGGCACCTCGCCGACGTGCTCGAGGACGACGAAGTCCTCCTCGCCGCCGGCCGGGGCGCCTTCGATGATGTTGGCGATGGAGTACTGCAGCTTCTCCAGCTTCTCCTGCGCCGCCGCCTCCCCTGCTTCGGCCTCCTTGACGCGGGCCTTGAGCTCGTTGGAGCCCTCCAGCAGCGCCGGGCGGTCCTCGGGGGCGGCCTGGCCGATCTTCTTGCCAAACGCCTTCTGCTCGGAGCGCAGCTCGTCCGCCTTCTGGATGGCGGAGCGGCGGGCTCCGTCGGCGGCCAGCAGCTCGTCCACAAGCGCAGGGTCTTCGCCGCGGGCTCGCTGGGACTCGCGGACGGCCTCGGGGTTTTCGCGCACACGCTTCAGATCAATCACGCTTGTTCACCTTACATTGTCTGCCGACGCGGCAACGGCACAACAGCATCCGGTCATAACCAGTGGGCTATGGTGGGCGTATGACCCTCCCGATCACAGACGGCCCTGTGCCCAAGCACGAGCAGCTCCGCTCGCTTTTGGAGTCCCGCATTGCCGAGGAGTTCTCCCCCGGCGACCCGCTCCCGGGCGAGCGCGCGCTGGAGGAGGAGTACGGCGTTTCCCGCATCACGGTGCGCCGCGCGATCGGGGATCTGGTGGCGGCAGGCCGGCTGCGCCGCGTGCGCGGCAAGGGCACGTTCGTTGCCCCGGCGCCGTTGGTGTCGCGTCTGCACCTGGCGAGTTTCTCGGATGAGATGCGGGCGCAGCGCGTGGAGGCGTCGTCACGCATCCTGCTGAGCGAGCGCACCGCCCCGCCGGAGGAGGTGGCGCAGTTTTTCGGCACCGCCGCCACCGACACGCACATCCGTTTGCGCAGGCTGAGGCTTGGCGACGGCGAACCGTACGCCGTCGACGACGCCTGGTACAACGCCACGCTCGTGCCGGACCTTTTGGAAAACGACGTCTACCACTCCGTGTACACGCTGCTGGACAAGCACTACGGCCTCGGGGTCACCGAGGCGGAGCAGACCGTCACCGCGGTCACGGCCGGGCCGGACAACGCCCCGCTGCTGGACGTTGAACCGGACGCAGCCCTGCTGCACATCGTGCGTTTCGCCCGGTCAGGAGGGCACAACGTGGAGTTTTGTTCCTCGGTGTACCGCACGGACCGCTACCGGCTGACTACTCGAGTAGCGCGAGAAGTGGAATAATGGGCCGCCATGGCTTCGAAACAGAGCGCGCTGCGTTCCTTCATCATCGCCGCACTGGCGGGCGCCGTCGGCGCGGGCACGTACACACTCGCCGCCGGCACTTCGGAGACTGAGCCCGGCACGCAGGCCTCCTCCACCACCGCCAGTTCCACCGTCTCGCCCGATCAGGCCACGACGTTCACAACCGCCGACGCGGGGGCCTGCCTGACCTGGCAGGTGGCCGAAGACGGCACGATCACCGGCTTCGAGCAGGCGGACTGCGAGGGCGAGCACCGCTTCGAGGTGTCCCTGCGCCAGAATCTGGCCACCTACCCCACCTCCGAGTTCGGTCCGGAGGCGCCGATGCCGAACCCGACGCGCCAGGCCCAGCTGCGCGAGGAGCTGTGCGGCGCTGGCACGTTCCGGTACTTGGGCGGCAAGTACGACCCGAACGGCCGCTACTCCATCGCCCCGATCCTGCCGCCGGCGGACGCGTGGGCCCGCGGGGACCGCACGATGCTGTGCGGGCTGCAGGAGACCAACCGCGCCGGCGAGCCAATCTTGACCTCGGGGCGCGTGGAGGACCAGGACCAGGCCCGCGTGTTCGAGGCGGGCCAGTGCGTGGCTATCGACGCATCCAACACGCTCACCGCGGTGAAGTGCGCGGACCCGCATCAGCTGGAGATCACCAGCCAGGTCTCGCTGGAGCAGGTTTTCCCGGATCACACCCCGGCCGTTAAGGAGCAGGACAAGCACCTCCAGGACGTGTGCACCGAAGCCGCGCAGGACTACATGGGCAGCGAGGAGAACCTCTACCAGATCGCGCTTCGCCCGTTCTGGACCACGCAGACCCCCGCCGCCTGGGAGGGCGGCTCCCGCAGCGTGAATTGCGCGTTGATGTTCTCGCGCCCGGAGGGCGGTTTTGCCAACCTCACCGGCTCCGCAACGCAGGGCCGTGAGCAGTTGCTTATCGACGACGCTCCGCCCCCCAAGCGCCCCCAGCGCCGTCCCTTGCGGGAAGAGCAGGCCCCGCCTGCGCCCGCGCCCGACGCAGGCGCGCAGGACCCCGCAGTCGCGCAAGACCCCGCAGCTGGCGCAGCCCAGGCTCCGGCGCAGGCACCGGTGCAGTAGCCATGCTCCCGGTCAGCGACGAGGCGTTCGAGGAGATGATCAACGACGCGTTGGACACCATCCCCGACGATTTCGCCCAGCACATGACAAACATGGTGATCCTGGCGCGGGATTACAACCCGGACAATCCGACCCTGCTGGGCCTGTTCGAGGGCGTGCCGCTGACGGAGCAGCACTCGAACCACTCCGGGTTCTTGCCGGACGCGGTGTTCGTGTACAAAAACGCCCTCGAGGCGATCTGCGTGGATGAGGAGCAGCTGCGCCACGAGGTGAAAGTGACCGTGCTGCACGAGGTGGGCCACTACTTCGGGCTGGAAGAGCACGAGCTCCACGCCCTCGGCTGGGGCTAATTTTCGGGTGAGAGCCCGCCCATTTCCTTGGCCACCTGCTGCACTTCTAGCGCGCGCTCTTCATCCCCCATGGCACCCAGGCCATCAAGGCCCCGGTATTGGATCTCGTCGGCGAATGGGTCGTAGCGCACCGCAAGCCCCCAGCACGGGTCCTCGGCCGGGCGGCGCTGCAGTAGCACCTCGTACATGAGGCGGTACAGCTGCTCCTCGAACTTCAGCTCCACCAGCCCCACGCGCCCCTCGCTTTCCCCGAGCACGAAGAAGAACGCCTGCCGCCGCTGGGTGTGCCCTATAAATAAGCTCAGCGGGAACTTCTCCTGCACGTAGTGCATCTGGCTTCGCACTTCGTACTCGAAGCGCTCAACCGCGTCGCCCGCCCATGGGTACCTGTCCGTTGGCATGGTGAAAACCATATGCACTGTTGTACACGAACTTTGCGGCTAGCGCGCCGCGCGCGGCCATGTGCCCAGCTGCCGCATCGCGGTGGTGTGTACGGCGCAGGCTTCCAACGCTGCCGCCACCGCCGCGTCGCTGGCGTGGCCTGCCAGGTCCACGAAGAAGTCGTAGGTGTTCGGCTCCTCGCGCGTGGGCCGCGACTCGATGCGCGTCATGTCCACCCCGCGCGCGGCGAATTCCTGCAGCACGCGCACCAGGGCGCCAGGTTCGTTCTTCGTGCGGAAGACAATCGCGGTGCGGTCGTTGCCGGTGGGCTCCGGCAGGGCGGGTTGCTTTGCGACGAGCACGAACCTGGTCCGCGCCGTCTCCGCGTCAGCGACGCCGCGGGCGTGCACTTCCAGCCCGTGCAGCGCCGCCGCACGCTCCGGGGCGACGGCCACGTCGGCGTCGCCGTCGGCCACCATCTTCGCTGCCGCGGCGTTAGAGGGGGCGGGGATGAACTGCGCTTTCGGTGCGTGTTTTGCCACCCAGCGCTTGACTTGTTGGTGGGCGACGGGGTGGGTGGCGAGCCGGAGGGCGTCGCTAAGCGTGTGCCCCTGCCTGGTCATCACTGCGAACGCGATGGCAAGCTCGGTCTCCCCCACGATGCGCGCGTTTTCAGCGGCGGCGAGCGCGTCCATGGTGGTGGTCACCGCGCCGTCGATGGAGTTCTCGATGGCGCACACCGCGTACTCCGCCTCGCCCGCGTCTAAGGCGGCGAGCGCCGCGGCGGGCGACTCCACGGGCACGTACTGCGCGCCCTCAATGCCGAAGCGCAGCGCAGCTTCCTCCGTGAACGTGCCGGCAGGGCCCAAGTAGGCAACTCGGGTCATGGCTGCCTTTGCAGCAGCGGGTGGGTGTCGTTGGCCACGTCTCTCCAGTTCTCCGCGGTGGTGCGGATGCGCTCGGCCCAATCGTCCCACGACGCGCCGCTGGTGAATTCACCGGTGAGCTTGTTAATGGTGATCTGCACCTGCGCGTGGTGGAACGGCTTTCCGTCCGCTAGCGCGTCGACGTAGGCGGTGGCGAAGGGGTCGAGCGCGGTGCGGGAGAACACGCCGTAGATGTAGGAGAGGTTCTCCATGTAGAAAATCGCGTCCACCTGCTCGAGCTGCGTGCCTTCCGGGCCGGAAGTCATCGCGAAGAAAACGTTCAGCGCTGCCCAATCCGCGCCGAAGTACTGCGCCTGCTGGTGGACCTCCTGGCCGAGTCTGGTAAACAGCTCCTCGGTTAGGTGGGCGCCAGAGGGACGAAACGCAGGCTTCATTGCCGAGCGGTGGTAGAGGTGCGCGTCCACCATCGCGGCCGCACGCGCCCCTTGAAGTCGCTGCGCGAAGCGCTGCAGCGCCGCCACATCTGGCATGCCCTCGGCTGGGTCGTACGGGTGGCTGCCGTGGTAGACAAACGAGTTGGACTTGGGCGCGAAGCTAGCCGCGTACAGCTGGGTGGGTCCGCCCTGGCCGGTCTGGGCAACCTCGTGCCAGAACACCTCGTAGAAAAGCGTGCGGTGCTCGTCCTCTAAGTCGATCTTCGCGGACTGCGGCGGCTCGCCTTCCAGCTGCACCATCGCGGTGACGAAGGTTTTGCCCTCGTGCGCGATCACCACGGAGTAGAACGCCTCCACCGGGAGGTGGTTGGAAATCTGCGCGACGATGGTGCGCACTAACTGTTGATACGGCTCTCTCGGGCTGCCCGCCCCGGGGTTCTCACCAGCTGCCATAGGCACGTTTGTACACGAATGTCAGCTTGCTGGCTCGTCCTCCGCCGCGTCCTCGGCGAGCAGCGCGTAGGTGATGAGCCAGTGCGTAGCCATGAAGTTGTCGCCGGTCAGGTGGGGCGCGGCTGCGTCGATAAGCATCTGTGTTCCTTCCGGCCTACCAATTTCGCGCAGCAACCAGGCGCGGGTGAGCATGAGCCCGATGAGGTGGGCCTGCTGGCCGTCCTCCGGGTCCGCGACCTGGATCGGCGCGGTGTAGAACTCGAACGCCGCGGGTGCGAGGAAGCCGCCCAGCCAGGCGGCGTACTCCTCGGCTGGCAGCACGCGGCGCATCAGCGCGGCCTCGGCCAGGCCGTTGGAAACGAAATCGTGGCCCGAAACCTCCCACGCGTGCGGGTAGGCGCGGTCGTCGCCGAACCAGGCTTCGGCGGTGCGTTCCACCTGCTCGCGCAGCGCAGGCGCGGCATCGTGGATGAGCAGCAGCGCCAGCGCCGAGTTCGAGTGCACCCCGTGGCGTACCGGCCACTGCTGCGTGCGCAGCCACGCGGCGATGTTGCGCTCTAGCTGGGCCTCAAGCGGCGCGAGCGCGCCCTCCCACCGGGTGCCGCGGCACACCTTGACCAGCTGCATCGCCCACGCCCAGCCGTACGGGCGCTCGTAGAGCGGGTGGGTGCGCAGGTACTCGGCCTCGGCGGCGACGTTGTCTTCGGTCAGGCGCTCATCGAGGAGGTCGGCGAGCCTGTGGTCGTCGATACGCAAATGCACCTTCACCGCGGTGCAGAGCATGTGCACGCACGAGTGCCAGTCGTACGTGCCCCAAAACGCCGGGTGCAGCGTCCGCGGGTCGGGATGGCCGGGGCCTGCCTGTTCATGGTGCATGGCGGCGGGGTACTCCTGGCCGACAACCTGCTCGATAGTGCGCGCCCACGAATCCTGCATGGCGTTAAAGTTAGCGCATGACTCGGCGCCTGAAGCTCGAAATCGTGCTCGTCCTCGCGGTCACCTTCGGCACCGCGGGGCTGCGTGCGGCGCTTCGGCTTGTGGACTCGCTGCTGAAAGCCCCGCTGAACCAGCAGAGCACCACCATCCACGACGCAGCCTCGTCGATTCCCTGGCTGGACCTGGCGCTGCAGGCGACCTCCGCGCTGACGCTTCTCGCGTGGGGCGGGCTGGCGTGGTTCCTGCTTGACGAGCAATGGCGCTGGCCCCGTTGGTCCGACGCCGCGCGCGGGGCGGGGTTTGCGGCGCTGATCGGGCTGCCCGGGTTGGCGTTCTACGTCGCCGCGGTGCACCTGGGCCTGTCCAAGGTGGTGGTGCCGACCACCGCCGCGGTGCAGATTCCCACCTCACTGTTGTGGTCGTTCGCCAATGGCTTCGGCGAGGAGATCGTGGTGGTGATGTACCTGGTCACCCGTCTGAAACAGCTGGGGTGGAAACCCTGGCAGTTCATCGCGGCCTCGGCGGTGCTGCGCGGTTCCTACCACCTGTACCAGGGGGTCTCCGCGGGTGTCGGCAACATTGTCATGGGCGTAATCTTTGCCTGGTACTTCCACAAAACTTCCCGGGTGTGGCCGCTGATCCTGGCGCACTTTTTCATCGATGCCGTGGCGTTTATCGCCTACCCGCTGTTGGATCTGTCGTGGCTCGGAATCTAAGCACTTCCGTCACACTGGTTACACTAAGCGCATGTCTACTACGCCCCATTCCAACGACCCCCGCGATAACGCGGGCGAGTTCGTGCTGGGCAAAGACGGCAAGCCACTCGTGGACCGCTACGGCCGCCCCATTCGCCGTCGCACTACTGCTTCTCGACGCGATCCCGCCGCCCGCCACCCCGACGAATTCACGCGCGTAGAACCCCGCGCGCGCAGGGTTCCGCCGCCGGTTTCTCCGCGGGTTGAGCCGGGCCACACCGTCTACGAACCCCCCGCCGCCTACGAGCCGCGCCGCGCACCGCAGCACCCGCGCCGCCGGCCCGCGCAACAGCGGCCGGCTCCGCGTCAGGCGCAGCAGCGCCCCGCCCCAGAGGAAGTCCCGCTGCAGGTGTCGAAGCGGAGGCGGAAAGGGCCGAAGGAACGTCGCAAAGTAAAGCTCCCCGGCTGCGGAGCAATACTTGCCCTGGTCATCGCCTTGCTCATCGGCTCGGTGCTGATCGCGGACGCGCGCCTCAACCGCACCGCCGCCATGCCCGACCAGCAAATCTCGAACACCTCGGGGACCAACTGGCTGCTCGTCGGCTCCGACTCGCGCACGGGCTTAAGCGAAAAGGACGTCGAGCGCCTCGGCACCGGCGGCGACCTGGGCACCGTGCGCACCGACACAATCATGCTCATGCACCTGCCGCTGCGCGGAAAACCGACGCTGATGTCCATCCCGCGCGACTCGTACGTGCCCGTGCCCGGGTACGGCTACGACAAGATCAACGCCGCATTCTCCATCGGCGGTCCGCAGCTGCTGGTGGAAACCGTGGAGCAAAACACCGGGCTGCACGTGGACCGCTACGCGGAGATCGGCATGGGCGGCCTCGCCGGCGTGGTCGACGCGGCGGGCGGCGTGGAGATTTGCGTCGCCGAGCCAATCGACGACCCGTTGGCCAACATCAACCTCCAACCCGGCTGCCAGGAGATGGACGGCCCCACCGCGCTGGGATACGTGCGCACCCGCGCCACCGCCCAGGGCGACCTGGACCGCGTGGCACGCCAGCGCGAGTTCATGACCACGCTGGTCACGCGCGTGCTGTCCCCGTCCGTGTACCTCAACCCGTTCCGCATGGCGCGGCTGCTGTGGGTCACCCCGACCCTGCTGACGGTCAACTCCGACGACCACGCGTGGAACCTCGCCCGCATCGTCATCGCCCTGCGCGGCGGCCTGGAAACCGACACCGTGCCCATCGGTGGCTTCGCCGACACCGAGGTGGGCAACGTGGTGCTCTGGGACGACGCAGAGGCCGAAGCGCTGTTCGAGTCGCTGCGTTAGGGCGCCGGGCGGGGCGGTTGGCGCAACAAGCGGCCACAGGCGGAAAACCGGCTACCTAGATCCGGCTACCAACCGATTTTGGGCGCGCGGACAAAAAGTTGGAGTGTTGGGGGCTGGAAGGTGTTCCGATGCCCGCAGGTTTTCCATCTGATATCCGCGTTGGTGCGGTTGAGAGGTTTTTGGCCGGTTTGTCTGCCCGTGAGGTCTGCGACTGGGCTGAAGACACGTGTGGTTGCCGACCGTCGGTGGACACGGTCGGCAACTGGGTTGCAGCTAAGCGCCGCGGCCAGAGCTTTGACGGTACGCGACGCGCCTACGACGCTGAGACCACCGCGAAGGTTGTCGCATGCAGGTTGACCTCGCAGGCGACGGTGCACACCACTGGCCCCAAGCGTTGAGGACGATGACCTCGCCTTCAAAATCAGACAGGCTGATCTCCTCACCCTCCTCCATCAGCGACGAGCCGGAGAAGTCCGGCAGCGGGGCACGTTCCTTCTCTGCGTAGATAATCTCGGTTTTCCGGGGCGGTGGGGAAGAAGACGGTGTTCTGGTTGTCTCGGAAGACCACAACACCGAGGAAGGTCATCGTGCTGCCCGGTGGGGGTCTGCAGCGACCCAGCTCACCCCAGCGACCGACCATGCTGTGGGGTTAGGCGTACCGCAGGGAACTCATCATCCCGGTTTCCATGTGATAGGCGTTATGGCAGTGAAATGCCCACTCACCGGGGTTGTCAGCGATCAGGTCGGCGATCATGGTTTCACCGTGGCGGAGAAGGACAGTGTCCTTGCGTAGCCCGTCGCTGCCGGGCAGCGCCCACGTGTGGCCGTGGATGTGCATGGGATGGGGCATCATGGTCCTGTTGCGCATGACCATCCGCAGGCGCTGACCCTCCTGCACGGTCGCGGAAGAGGATTGGCCGTCGGTGAGAATGCTCCATTCATACGGCATCATCTGCCCGCCCAGGTCGATGCTGACTTCTCGGTCTGGTGTGCCCTCGGGCAGGAGTGCACGGTCTGCTGGCTTCAGGGAGGACAGAAGCAGTCCGGTGGACGACAACTCGGGGAAGTCGACATCGGGGCGGGGGGCCTGGCCGCCGGCGGTGCGGATGACGGCGAAGGCGCGGTCGTCCTTACCCACCGCCAAAGCCGTGAGCGGGAAGATGCCGTCGCCGAGGATGACCTCGACGTCGACACGCTCGCCCATCGACAGGTAGATCGATTCGGTCTCCCAGGGCTGGACAGGGAAGCCGTCGGTGTGGGTGACGGTCATGCGGTGACCACCGAGAGCCACCTTGAAGATGGTGTCACCGCCGGAGTTGATAAACCGCAGGCGGGCCTTGTCGCCCGGGCGAGCCTCGAAGGTCCGGTGAGCACGGGGGATACGCCCGTTGATGAGGTAGTGCGGATACATCACATCGCCGGCATCCCCGCCCAGTACCCGGTCCGGGGTGCCGTGCATCATCTGGCCGTGACCTCCCATCCTCTCGTTATGGTCGCCCGAACCCATTCCGGTGAGCTTGTCGAGCTCATCGTCGGGAGTGCCCTGAATGCCATCGACCCAGTCGTCGAGCACGATGGTCCACTCGACGTCCTGGTCCTCTGCGTCGTCCGGATCGCGGACGATCAGAGGGGCGTGCAGACCCCGGTCGAGTTGCAGGCCGGTGTGGGAATGGTAGAAGTAGGTTCCTCCATGGGGGGTTTCGAACACATAGGAAAACGACTGACCAGATTCAATGGGGTCCTGGGTCATGCCGGGCACACCGTCGGCGGCGTTGTGGAGTGCGATGCCATGCCAGTGGATGGAGGTGCTCTCAGGCAGTTCATTGGTGATATCGACCTGGAGGACGTCGCCGGCGGTGGCCTCAATGGCCGCATCCCCGGTGTCAGAGACGTATCCCCACGTCTTGGCTTCGATGCCGCCGATATCCAGGGAGAGGGGCCGCGCGGTCAGCGTCCGGCGCACCGTCGGCTCACCGAGCGCAGTGGGGGTGGGAGTGGGGCTAAGAGAGGGACCTGGTGCCGAGGCAGCGGGTCCAGGGTCGCTGGTGCAGGCGGCCAAGGCCCCGGTGCCGGCGAGGACGAGCCCGCCGAGCAGAAACTGTCGTCGGGAAAACGCATTCGTCATGATTTAACCTTCCTTGGTGCAAGATTTCAGAGACACGGGAGACAGTCGCAGGTGAGGACCCTGCTGAGCCATCACGTCAGGCGCAGGTCTGTGACACAGGTGGCACCGTCGTCGGTGGTGGAAAACTCCGTGGTGCCGGTACGCCCCTGGTAGCTGACCTCAATCAGGCCGGTGACATCATTGGGCAGCCAGAAGCCAATAAACCCGTTGTCGAAGGTGGTTGTCGCCTCGTCCACCAGCACCTCACCGGTCGCCTCATCGGTGATCGTGACCTGGATATCCTCATTGTCGAGTTCCCCCAGGCAGGTCGTGAGGCTGTGGTAGAAGCAGTCGTGGGTGGAGGTGAGATAGGGTGCGATCGAGACATACGTCTGATTGTCGGGAAGATCGACCACGACTTCCTGGTCATCGCTCGAGAGCAGCAGTTCATCGTTACGCACTGAGGCGATCAGATCCGTGGGACGCTCAGTGACCTTCTGCCGGTCGAGGTGATCAATGATCTCCACCCCGTCCATGGCGGCCAGGCCATGGGTAGTCAGGAATGTGTCCTGGGACACCGTCCCATCTGCGGTGGGTTCCGGGTCGGCGGCCGAACACCCCGTGAGGGCGAGGACAAGGGCGGCGGCTGCGATCGCTGCTCGTTTCACGTCAATCTCCTTGGATCGTGGTAGGGCCATGAGAAGACACCGCCTCAAGGTCGATGCCATACCTTTATCTAGCACGGGTGCCTGACGGACTAGAATTCAAAAACCCTGCTCACAGTCTTATAACAGGGAGAAAAAGGGGGTGAATTCGGTGGGCTGGGTCACCACCGGAACACCACCCCACAGCCGTGGGCGATGTCCTTCCACCCGCCCCGGGTATGCGGTACAGGCAGTGAAATCCCTGGTGGCGCCTGCCGAACCGACCAGGGAAGGCGATGCCGCCGGCCCGGGGTGGGGCACAGGGGTGACGGCGGCCGAAGGGTGATGTTTGAAGATTTGATGAAGATTTCCCGCTGGGCACTGAGCGAAGGTGGTGTTCCCCCTGCCCGGAGCGATACTGGGGTCTATGGCTGACCACACACCGACCACCGCCACGCCCCCGGAGCGGGTGCTGGTCGTCGATGATGAACAACCCCTGGCTCAGATGGTGGCCTCCTACCTCATCCGGGCCGGCTTCGATACCCGCCAGGCGCACACCGGCACCCAGGCCGTGGACGAGGCCCGTCACTTTTCCCCCGATGTTGTGGTACTGGATCTGGGGCTGCCCGAACTCGACGGCCTGGAGGTATGCCGACGGATCCGCACCTTCTCGGACTGCTACATCCTCATGCTCACCGCGCGTGGCAGCGAGGACGACAAGATCAGCGGTTTGACCCTGGGGGCGGATGACTACATCACCAAACCCTTTAGCATCCGGGAACTGGTGACCCGGGTGCATGCGGTGCTGCGCCGCCCGCGCACCAGCACCACCCCACCGCAGGTGACCACCCCCTTGATCGTTGGTGACCTCATCATTGACCCCGTCGCCCATCAGGTGCGGGTGGGGGAGACGGCCGTGGAGCTCACCCGCACGGAGTTCGAGCTGCTGGTTGCCCTGGCCCTGCGCCCCGGCCAGGTGCTGACCCGCCACGACCTGGTCGCCGAGGTCTGGGACACCACCTGGGTCGGTGATGAACGCATCGTCGATGTCCACATCGGCAACTTGCGTCGCAAGCTCGGCACCGACACCCGGGGCCGGGGGTTTATCGACACCGTGCGTGGCGTGGGCTACCGGGTGGGGCAGCCATGAATCACGGACCCGGCCTGACCTTCCGCTTCCTGGCCGCCCAGGTGTTGGTCGTGGTGATTAGCCTGCTGGTGGCCGCGGCCGCGGCCACGATGGTGGGCCCGATCCTGTTCCATGACCATATGTTGATGACCGGCCGGGAGGACTCCTCGCTGGAGCTGTTCCATGCCGAGCAGGCCTACCGGGACGCCAACCTGATCACCCTGGCCGTCGCCCTGCCCACCGCCTTGATCAGCGCCCTACTGGCCAGCCTGTGGTTATCGCATCGTCTGCGCACCCCCCTGCAGGATCTCACCCGCGCCGCTACCAGCCTGACGGCCGGCAACTCCCATATCCGCGTGCCCGCCGGAGAAGCAGGCCCCGAGGTCACCACCTTGGCGCATGCCTTCAACACCATGGCCGACCGGCTGGAACACACCGAACAGGTCCGCCGCCAGATGCTCTCTGATCTGGCCCACGAAATGGGCACCCCCTTATCGGTGCTCACGGTCTACCTCGATGGTCTCCAGGACGGGGTCGTGGACTGGAATAATGCCACCCACACGATCATGGCTGACCAACTCACCCGCCTGACCCGGTTGATGGAAGACATCGACGATGTCTCCCGGGCCCAGGAACACCGGATCGATTTGGACCTGGCGGAGGAAGGGCTCGGGGATCTGCTCCATACCGCCGCTGCTGCCGCGGGGGAAGCTTATGCTGACAAAGGCGTCGATTTACAGGTCGAGACCATTACAGACGCCGCCCGGGTGCTCGTGGACCGGCAACGCTTCGGCCAGGTGATGAGCAATCTCCTGTCGAACGCGCTACGGCACACCCCGGCCGGCGGGCAGGTCCGGATCAGCGTCCACCGACAGGGGGCGTCCACCGCGCTCATCCACGTCGCCGATGACGGCGAGGGCATCCCACCTAGCCAGCTCGGACACATCTTCGAACGCTTCTACCGGGGGGATGCCGCCCGCAGCCGGGATAACGGCGGGGCCGGTATCGGTCTGACCATCTCCAAGGCATTGATCGAGGCCCACGGCGGCACTCTCACCGCCACCTCCCCCGGACCCGGTCGCGGAGCAGTGTTTGCCCTCCGCCTCCCGCTGTCCCCTCCCGACAGTGAGGAGGCTGCTCGATGACCACACCCTGCCCCGCGTGAGGGCCGTGCCCTCCACCCCTTGAAAATGTACCCCGGGGGGGTATATGCTAGTGAGCGTTACCGTATCCCACCGACCCGTAGGAGCTTTCCCATGACCACCTCCTCGCCCCGCCTCTTGCCGATGGCCTCCCACGGCTGCAGCTGTTGCGGACCTGCCTCACATGCCGACACCGCCCCCATCACTGCCGCCAGCGACTCGTCAGCAGGAGGGGCCTCCCCTAGCTACCAGGTCACCGGCCTGACCTGCGGGCACTGCGCGAAAAGCGTGACCCAGGCCCTTCAGACCCTCCCCCAGGTCGACGACGTCCAGATTGATCTCGTTGCTGGTGGTGTTTCCACCGTCACGGTGACCGGTGTCGTATCTCCGGAGATGGTTCGCCGGGCCATCGAGGAGGCCGGCTACACCGTCTTATCCTGATCAGTTTTACCCATCATCCCGACCCCGGCCGGGTTGAGCGGAAGGAACGTCATGAGCACTCCCCACCATTCCGGTGATCACCATGGCGATCACCCCGCTCCGGAAACAGACCACACCCACCACCCGGATCATGCCAGCCACGACAGCCGGTTTGATTACGGCTAGTTGTTGCGGGTCGTGGTGACAACCTTGCCCTCAACGCCCGGCCAGGTGCCCACCTCGATCATGCGGTTCTTACGCTCGACCCAGAAGTCGGCATTCTTAATGCCCAGCGCCTCGGGGTCGAAGTGCGGGTCGATGCCGGCCTTCTTCTGGCGGCGGTAGTCCCACAGGCACTTCAGCGCCGGGACCTGCAGGAAGATAATGGCCACGATGTTGAGCCACGCGGTCGCGCCGACGCCGATGTCGCCGAGCGCCCAAGCGGTGCCCGGGGTGGTGGTTGCGCCGATGAAGACGGCCACGAGGATTAGGGCGCGCAGCACCCAGATGATGGCCTTACGTGCACTTTCGCTCTTCACCCAGCGGTTCAGGTAGGTGAAGTTGGTCTCTGCCATGTAGTAGTACGCCAGCACGGTGGTGAAGGCGAAGAACATGATCGCCAGTGCGATGAACGACGGGCCCAGACCGGCGGAGAAGGAGTTCAGGCCTTCCTGCACGTAGCCGGGACCGACAGGGATGCCGTCGGGCAGGGAGCCGTCGTAGACCACCGCGCCGTCTTCGGACTGGCTCTCGAATACCTTGTACATGTCGGTGGAGATGATGATGAAGGCGGTGGCGGAGCAGACGAACAGGGTGTCAATGTAGACGGCGAACGCCTGGACGAAGCCCTGCTTCGCCGGGTGGGAAACCTCGGCGGCTGCTGCAGACTGCGGGCCGGTGCCCTGGCCGGCCTCGTTGGAGTAGATGCCGCGCTTGACGCCCCACATGATGGCGGCGCCGAGCATGCCGGAGAACGCGGCCTCCTTGTCAAAGGCGGCGCGGACAATGGTGCCGAAGACCTCGGGAATCTGGGAAGCGTTCGCGAACAGCACCACGATGGCAATGATGATGTAGAGGCCGGCCATGAACGGCACCACCATGGAGGCGAAGTTCGCGATGCGCTTGATGCCGCCGATGATGATGAACGCGAGCAGCACGGTCATGATCGTGGCGGAGACCCAGATGTTGATGCCCCATGCATTATCGACGGCCGCAGCCACGCCGTTGGCCTGGATCCCCGGCAGGAAGTAGGACGTTGCCAGCAGCATGCACACCGCGAAGATGATGGCGTAAACCAGCATGAACGGGGCCGCGGAGGTGTGCTTGTACGCCTTCTCGATGTAGTAGGCGGGGCCGCCGCGGTACTCGCCGGTGTCACGGTCCGTCTCTTTGTAAATCTGGGCGAGGCAGCACTCGATGAAGGAAGTGGCGGAGCCGAGCAGGGCCACCAGCCACATCCAGAACACCGCGCCCGGGCCGCCGAATGCGATGGCGGTGGCCACGCCGGCGATGTTGCCTACGCCGACACGGCCGGCGAGCGAGATCATCAGGGATTGGAACGAGGAAATACCCTGCTCGGAGCTTTCTCCGGACTTGAGTTGGCGGATCATGTCCGGCAGGCAGCGGATCTGCAGGAACAGGGTGGCAAGCGTGAAGTACGCGCCTGCGCCGAGGCACAGATAGACGAGAGCGTTGGACCAAATCACACCGTTGAGGGTGTCGATAAAACCTTCCACGGGACCCTCCTAAAGGGGTATGTGCTGGGAGTTTTTCGGGAAACCTTGCAGGTATCTAGCAAACATAGGCCATCCGGTTGTGCTTTGGGTCACTTTCTGTGTAAAAATTATGCGCCGACACCGAAAACATTCCGTTCTGCGTGATATCCGCAGGGTTTTGCGGTGCTGAACGCAACAGATGGAAGGACACAATGAACGAGACTGCGAAGCCGGTGCACTCCCGGCGCAGGTTTTCCCCCGCATGGCCGGTGAAGAACTTGCCTGCGGGTGCGGAGGCGCTCATCTCGGAGCTGGACAACCCTCGCTTCGAAGGCATCGAGGATCCCACCGACAACACCGAAAGCATCACCGGCACGGAGCAGCCCGGTCAGCGAAGCACCGCACCGGAGACTGACCCAAAGCCGAAGGCGGTGTGGCGCTTCTTCGTCTACAGCGCCATCGGCATCTTCGCGTTCTTCGTGCCGTTTACCATCGGCGATTCCAAGTCCACGATTCTGTTGGACCACATCGTCAGCTGGATCACCACCACGCTCGGGGAAGGCACCCGCTACCTGGCGTTGTTCGCCATCATCGCGGGCACGGTCTACCAGTTCGTCTCCGGGCGCTGGAAAGAGGATTACCCGCGCATGGCGTTCGCGGCGCTGTCGGTGCTGGCGATCGTTTTGTGCGCGATGCTCACGTTCGGCTTCGGCCCGGCGTGGCTGTTCAACCCGGACATCGGCCCGTTCATCCTGGACAAGCTGGTCATCTCGGTGGGCCTGCTCATCCCGGTCGGCGCGATCTTCCTCGGCCTGTTGGTCGGCTTCGGCCTGATGGAGTTCATCGGCGTGATGGTGCAGCCGATCATGCGCCCGGTGTTCCGTACCCCGGGTAAATCCGCGGTGGACGCGGTGGCGTCGTTTTTGGGCTCGTACTCGCTGGGCCTGCTGATCACGGACCGCATGTACAAAAACGGCAGCTACAACGGCCGCGAGGCGTCGATTGTCGCGTCGGGATTTTCCACCGTCTCCGCCACGTTCATGGTCATCGTGGCCAAGACGCTGGACATGATGGAGCACTGGACCGCGTACTTCTTCATCACCTTCATCATCACCTTCATCGTCACCGCGATCGTGGTGCGCATCCCGCCCATCACCCGCATTCCCGAGGACTACTACCCGGGCGCCACCCCGCACCCGGAGAAAGACGTCGAGGGCAACCGTTTCAAGGCGGCGTGGCGCGAGGCGAAGATTGAGCTCAACCGCGCCGAGTCTTTGGGCAAGGTGCTGTGGGCGAACTTCCGCGACGGGTTGATCATGGCCGTGCAGGTCACCCCGGGCATCATGGCAGTGGGCACGATCGGCCTGGTGCTGGCCACCTACACGCCAGTGTTCAAGATTCTTGGCGTGGCGTTCTTCCCGGTGGTGTGGTTGCTGCGCTTGCCGGACCCGTTAGCGACCTCGGGCGCGCTGGCGTCGGGCCTGGCGGAGATGTTCCTGCCGGCCACGCTGTCCGCCGGTTCGGACGACATGGTGCTGAAGTTCACCATGGCTGTGGTGTGCGTGAGCCAGATCTTCTTCTTCTCGGCGATGGTGCCGGCGGTGCTGGCCACCGACATCCCGCTGAGCATCTGGAAGATGGTGCAGATCTGGTTCATCCGCGTGGTGCTCACCGTGCTGATCACGGTGCCGGTGGCGCACCTGATTTTCTAAAGAGCAGCTGCTTATCGACGCAGCTTCGCCCCCACAACCGCATCGTCAATCAGCCGCGCGGCGGCCTTGGCGGTGCGGTTGTCCACGTCGAAGTCAGGGTTGAGCTCGACGACGTCGAGAAGCGCAACGCGCCCGGTGGACGCCACGGCCGCGACCATCGCGCGCAGCGTCGCGTACTCCACGCCGAAGCCGGCCGGGGCGGAAACACCCGGCGCGACTGCCGCCGGCAGCACGTCCAGGTCGATGGACAGGTGGATGGGCAGGTCGCCTTCCACGGCCGCGAGGGCGCGCTCGGCGGCCTCGCGCACGGTCATTGCCGCCAGCTCGGTGTCCAGCACGGTGGTCCCGCCGAGTTCGTCGGCGGTGTCGAAGAGCACCTTGGTGTTGTTGGGCTTGGAGATGCCGAAGACGCTGTAGTCGAAGTCCTCGCCCACCAGGCCGGCGATCTGCTTGAACGGGGTGCCGGAGGTGGGGCGGGTTTCGGTGCGCAGGTCGAAGTGGGCGTCGAAGTTGATCACCTGCATCGGCCCGATCGCTTCGTAGGCGCCGCGGTGGGTGGCAAAGGAGGTTTCGTGGCCGCCGCCGAGCACCACAGTCATCCCGTCCGCGCCTTGCGCCGCCACGAGGTCGCGCACCCGGTCGGACAGCTCGCGTTGGGAGCCTTCGAGGTCGGTGCCTTGGGTGGTCACGGTGCCGGCGTCGAGAAGCGATGTGCTCTCGTGCACCGCGAGCGAGCCGAGGGCCGCGCGCAACGCCTCCGGGCCTTTCGCCGCGCCCTGGCGGCCGCCGTTGCGTTCGACGCCTTCGTCGGACGCGTAGCCGATCAGGTGCACGGCACCCTCGGTGGGCTGGGCGGTTGTGTCGATGACGCTGTGCCAACGGGCGTGCTCGGGGCCGGGGCCGTCGTTGCGGCCGGTCCAGTTGGAAGCGGGGGTGAAAAGCGGTGCAGTTACAGTGTTCATGCCCTCCGAGGGTAGCGCCGTGGGCATACTATGTGCGATGACTAAGCCGCAGGTTCCCGCCGCGCACAATGTGTTGCGCATCCTGGCGTTGTTGTCCACCACGGACGCGCCGATTTCCGCCACCCGCATCCAGCGCGAGCTGGACCTGCCGCGTTCCACCACCTACCACCTGCTGCGGGAGCTGGAGGATTCCGGGTTTGTGGTGCACCTGCGCAAGCCCGGCACGTACGGGCTGGGGCTGGCGTCGTACCGCATGGCGCAGGCTTACACCACGCAGCAGCCGCTGGTGCGGCTGGCCACGAAGCCGCTGGCGCGGATCGCGCAGCTCGCGGGCGGTTCGGCGCACTTGACGCGTCTCGCCGGCCCGGAGATTGTGTACTTGCACGAGGTGCGCGCCCCCGGTGCGGTGTCGCTGGTCACGGAGGTGGGCGTGCGTTTGCCGTCGCTGAAGACCGCCTCGGGGCGCATCATGCTTGCGCAGCTGCCGGAGGCGGAGCTGCGCGCCGCGTACAACTTTTCGGGCGAGCGCCGCCGCTACAGCGATGTCAAAGAGGAGCTTTCTACTTATCGACGCCAAGGGTTCGCCACCGAACACGAAGCCATCTCGCGCGGCCAAGAGTCCGTGGCGGTGGTGGTGCTGGACCACCTTTCGCGCCCAGCGGCGGCGCTTGCGGTGACCTTCGCCGTGGGCAGCGCGGACACGCAACAGCTGGTCAGCGCGCTGCACACCGCCGCGGAGGGGCTGCGGGCCCAGTTCTTTGGAAACGTGTGATTAGACGCACTTTTTTGGTCTACTATCACGTCCATGACGCACACAGTTTCAGTTGGAATTGGGGCCCTGTCCATCGAGGATGTTGTGGCCGTCGCCCGTCACGGAGCCGAGGTAGCCATCGACCCGGCGGCCCTGGATGAGATCGCCGCGACCCGCAAGCGCATCGAAGAGCTCGCCGCGGATCCCACCCCGGTCTACGGTGTCTCCACCGGTTTCGGCGCGTTGGCCACCAAGCACATCCCGGAGGACATGCGCGCCCAGCTGCAGGTCTCGTTGGTCCGTTCCCACGCCGCAGGTACTGGCCCTGAGGTGGAAGAAGAGGTCATCCGCGCGCTGATGCTACTGCGTCTGTCCACGCTGTGCACCGGCCGCACCGGCGTGCGCCCCGTGGTCGCCGAAGCCTACGCCGCCGCGCTCAACGCCGGCATCACCCCGGTGGTGCGCGAGTACGGCTCGCTCGGCTGCTCCGGCGACCTGGCGCCGCTGGCGCACTGCGCGCTGGCGTTGCTCGGCGAAGGCGAAGTTCGCGTGCGCGGCGGCGAGATCGTCCCGGCGGCTGAGGCGCTTTCGGCTGCCGGCATCGAGCCGCTGGTGCTGCGCGAAAAGGAGGGCCTGGCGCTGATCAACGGCACCGACGGCATGCTCGGCATGCTGTGCCTGGCCATCGCTGATCTGCGCGAGGCCGCCAAGGTCTCCGACATCGCCACCGCCATGAGCGTCGAGGGCCTGACAGGCACCCTGTCCGTCTTCGACGAGGACTTGCAGGAGCTGCGCCCCCACCCTGGCCAGGCGGATTCCGCCTACAACATCCGCACCGTCGCCGCCGGCTCGCCGATCCTCGACGCAGCCCTGGACGGCTTCAAGGCCAACGAGGTCCAGGACGCCTACTCCATCCGCTGCACCCCGCAGGTCGCCGGCGGCTTCCGCGACACGCTGGCCCACGTCACCACCGTGGCTACCCGCGAGCTCGCCGCCGCCAACGACAACCCTGTGGTGGCCAAGGACGGCCGCGTGGCCTCCAACGGCAACTTCCACGGCGCGCCCGTGGCTTACGTGCTGGACTTTTTGGCGATTGTGGTGGCGGACTTGGCGTCGATTAGCGAACGGCGCACCGACCGCTTCCTCGACCCCGCCCGCAACCGCGGCCTCAACGCCTTCCTCGCCGGCGACCCCGGTGTGGACTCCGGCCACATGATCGCGCAGTACGCGCAGGCCGGCATCGTCGGCGAGCTCAAGCGCAACGCTGTGCCGGCCTCCGCCGACTCGATCCCGTCCTCGGCGATGCAAGAAGACCACGTCTCTTTGGGCTGGTCCGCCGGCCGCAAGCTGCGCCGCAGCGTCGACGGCCTGCAGCGCGTGCTCGCCGTGGAGATCCTCACCGCCGCCCGCGCTCTGGACATGCGCGACGGCGAGCCCTCCGCAGGCACCGGTGCGGCCGTGTCTGCGCTGCGCAAGCTTGTCGACGGCCCCGGCACCGACCGCTACCTCTCCCCCGAAATCGAGCACTCCGTGCAGCTGGTCAAGGGCGGCGACTACGTTGAGGCCGTCGAAGCCGCGGTGGGCCAGCTGCGGTAGGGCCCAGGCTCGGGAGCCCCTTTCCCGACTCTTCGCGGCGGAATCTGTCAGACGGCCCGGAAACCCCAGGTCGCCACAAACGGCTGCCATGATTTGTCAGGAACCCCGCCCCATCCCCATGCACACCCTGGGAACTAAAGCCTGGGATCGCGCCGATTTTGGCCATTCCCAGGCTTAAGATCCCAGGGTTTGTTTCTTCCGCTACTCTTCACACCCCCCATGTGTGAGTCTCGTATCCAAGACAACTCGCGCGGGAAGCCAGATGTGACCTCCCAAAACCTCCATACACTGTCGCGCACACCATAGTTTCGCGTCGATTGTGATTGGAGTCTCATCATGGCTGGACGGTACCCGAACGGCGATTTCTACGATTTTGAGTCCGAGCTGCCCGCGGAGGAAAAGGACATCCTCTACAACGTCCGCGATTGGGCGAACGAGAAGGTGTTGCCCATCGCCGTGGACTATTGGAACCGCTCGGAGTTCCCGCACGAGCTGCTGCCGTCGATAGGCGAGCTGAACATCATCAGCCTCGTGCGCGGCCAGGGTCGCTCCCGTCTGCTGGCCGGCCTGGTCGCGGCAGAGATCCACCGCGCGGACGGCTCCGTGGGCACGTTCTTCTCCGGCCAGGACGGCCTGTTCACCGGCAGCATCGAGCTGCTTGGCTCCGAGGAGCAGAAGGAGCGCTGGCTGCCGGATTTGTACGCGGTGCGCAAGACTGGCGTGCTGGCAATCACCGAGCCGGAGGCCGGTTCCGACGTCGCGCAGGGCATGCGAACCACCGCTACCAAGGTCGACGGCGGCTGGATCCTCAACGGCGCAAAGCGCTGGATCGGCAACGCCACCTTCTCCGACTACGTTGCCGTCTACGCCCGCGACCCGGAGGACGATCAGGTCAAGGGCTTCATCGTGGACACCACGGCGGAGGGCTACACCGCCACGCTGATGGAAAACCGCATCGCCATCCGCGCGGTGCAAAACGCCGACATCACCCTGGACAACGTTTTCGTCCCAGACAGCGACAAGCTCGAGGGCGCGAACTCGTTCAAGGACATCAACAAGGTGTTCAAGAGCGCCCGATCCACGGTGGGCTGGCAGGCCGTCGGCACGCAGATGGGTGCCCTCGACGTCGCGCTCGGCTACGCGGACGAGCGCATCCAGTTTGGCAAGAAGATCTCCTCGTTCCAGCTCAACCAGAACAAGCTGGCCACGATGCAGGGCAACCTGGTCGCCTCCGAGTCCATGATGGCGCAGCTCGCCCGCATGGAAGACCGCGGCTCCGCCCGCAACGAGCAGTCCGCGTTGGCCAAGGCGTTCACCTCGAAGCTCATGCGTGAGACGGTCGCGCTCGGCCGCGAGATCCTAGGCGGCAACGGCCTGATCTCGGACTACCGCATGGCCAAAATCTTCAACGACGCGGAGGCGATCTACTCCTACGAGGGCACCTACGACATCAACCAGCTCATCGTCGGCCGCTCCATCACGGGCGAGTCGGCGTTCGTGTAGTTCGGGCAGGAGGAAACACCATGCATGCACCACTTTCCGGTATCCGCGTCCTCGATCTATCCCGGGTGCTCGCGGGCCCGTTCTGCTCCATGATCCTGGCGGATCTCGGCGCCGAGGTGATCAAGGTGGAATCGCCCTGGGGTGATGATTCGCGCCAGTTCGGCCCGTTCGTGGACGGCACGTCCGCCTACTACCGCCTGTTCAACCGCTCAAAGATGGGCATCACGCTGGACTTCAAAAACGACGACGACAAAGAGGTGCTGCGCGACTTGGTCCGCCGCGCCGACGTGGTCGTGGAGAATTTCCGCCCGGGCGTGTTGGAGAAGCTCGGTTTGGGCCCCGAGGAGCTGTTGGAGGTCAACCCTCGGCTCGTCGTCACGAGCATCTCCGGCTTCGGCCAGACCGGGTCTTTGGCCAAGGAACCCGCGTACGACCTGGTCGCCCAGGCGATGAGCGGCCTCATGTCCATTACTGGCTGGCAGAACGGCAAGCCGACGCGCGTCGGCATCTCCCTGGGCGATCTCATCCCGGGCCTCTACGCCGCCATCGGCACCGTCTCCGCGCTCTACCAACGCGAATCCACCGGCCGCGGCCAGCATCTGGATCTTGCTATGTACGACTCACTCATCTCCGTCATGGAGTCCGTGGGCATGCGCGCGCTTTACGACGACGTCCCGCCCACCCGCATCGGCAACGACCACGGCCTGTCCGCGCCGTTTTCCACGTATGCGACCAAGGACGGCGACGTGGTCATCGCTATCACCACGAACCGGCTGTTCGAGCGCCTGGCAAACGCGCTGGACATCCCGGAGATGGCCACTGACCACCGCTTTGCCGAACCAGTGGCCCGCTCCGAGAACCGCGTCGCGCTGCGCGAGCTGATCGAGGAGGCGCTGAGCACCAAAACCCGCGCCGAGACAATCGCACTGTTTGAAGAGCACGGCGTGCCCACCGCCCGCGTCTACGACCTGGACGAGGCGCTGCGCAGCCCGTTCGCGGAGGAACGCGGCGTGATTGCTGAAGAAACGGATGGGTTCCGCACCCTCGCTTCCCCGCTCAAGCTGGCCGGCATGGAAGGGCCAACGCCGGCGCCGGAGCTGGGGCAACACAACGACCGCATCGAGTCTTGGCTGAGCGAAGACCCGCGCTAAGACCCGCGCAAAGTTCCGCGAAGGAGCAGCACCATGGAGGACCCCCTCAACACCCGCCGCCGCGGCGGGAGCACCCGTTGGATCAAGGGCGAAGGCATTGCCCCTGTGCCCTCAATGCCCGAGCCGCATGAGGTAGACAGCACCGACCCGAAGCAGAAGTGGCGCTTCTTCCTCTACAGCGTCATCGGCTCGTTCGCGTTCTTCGTCCCCTTCACTGTGGGCGAGAAGAACACGATTTTGCTGGACCACATCGTGGGCTGGCTGCAAGAAGGGCTCAGCGCCGCGCTGCCGTACATCACGCTGGTGATGATCACCGCCGGCGCCGTCTACCAGTTCGCCACCGGCAAGTGGCGCGAAGACCGGGCACGCGCGGTGTTCGCGTTCCTCTCCGCGCTGGCCGTGCTGCTGTGCGCGATGCTGGTCTTCGGCTTCGGCCCGGCCTTTCTTTTCGACGAACGCCTCGGCCCCTTCATCCTGAACAAGCTGGTCATCCCCGTCGGCCTGCTCATCCCGGTGGGCGCAATCTTCCTCGGCCTACTGGTCGGCTTCGGCCTGATGGAGTTCATCGGCGTGCTGGTGCAGCGCTTTATGCGACCCGTCTACCACACGCCGGGCAAATCCGCGGTGGACGCAGTGGCGTCGTTTCTGGGCTCGTACTCGCTGGGCCTTTTGATCACCAACCGCGTGTACCGCACCGGCGGCTACACCGCGCGCGAAGCGTCCATCATCGCGGCCGGGTTCTCCACAGCATCCGCGACGTTCATGGTTGTGGTGGCCCGCACCCTGGACCTGATGCACATCTGGGGCGTGTACTTCGCAGTGACCTTGATCGTCTGCTTCCTGGTCACCATCGTCGTGGTGCGTATCCCACCGCTTTCCACCATCCCGGACGAGTACTACCCGGGCGCCACCCCGCAACCGGAGGAGCGCGTGGAAGGCAACGTGTTCGCCGCCGCGTGGAAGGAAGCGATGGCGTTTCTCGCGCAGGCTGACTCACTGTCGAAGACGCTGTGGCGCAACTTCAAAGACGGCGTGATCATGACCATCCAGGTCATCCCCGGCATCATGGCTGTGGGCATCATCGGCCTGGCGCTGGCCTTTTACACCCCAGCGTTCAAAATCCTCGGCGCGGTGTTCTACCCGCTCGCGCTGCTGTTCCAGCTTCCCGACCCGTGGCTGGCCTCAGAAGCCTTCGCCATCGGCCTGTCCGAACTGTTCCTGCCAGCAACACTGGTTTCCGGCCACGAGTCGGAGGTGCTGCGCTTCACCGTCGGAGTGGTCTCCATCAGCCAGGTGTTCTTCTTCTCCTCGATGATCCCGGCAGTGCTCGCCACGGACATCCCGCTCAAGATCAGCCACATGGTGATCATCTGGTTCCAGCGCGTGGTGCTGTCCATCATCCTGACGGTGCCGATCGCGTACCTGATTTTCTAGCGCACCCCGCCCCGCCGCATACCCCGAGTAAGGGACCCAGAGTTTGCCCCAAAACAGGGCATCCTCTGGACCGCTTGCTCGGGGTTTGTGCGCGAAGAAGACCCACGCCACACAAAAGTCTCATATCCGAGACAAATCGCCCCAAACCGCCAGGCCCAACCCGTGTGACGGGCGTTACTGTCTATCCGATACCTCGATTGGACAACAACAGAAAGGAATTCCCATGGCGAAGAACTGGTCCGAAGGTGCACGCGAGGTCCGCTCCCCGCGCGGCACTGAGATCTCGGCGAAGTCGTGGCAGACCGAGGCGCCGCTGCGCATGCTGCAGAACAACCTCGACCCGGAGGTTGCGGAGCGCCCAGACGACCTGGTCGTCTACGGTGGCACCGGTCGCGCTGCTCGCAGCTGGGAAGCCTTCGACGCGATCGTCGATACGCTGAAGGACCTCGAGTCCGACGAGACCCTGCTGGTGCAGTCCGGTAAGCCGGTCGGTGTGTGGAAGACCAACGAGTGGGCGCCGCGCGTGCTCATCGCCAACTCCAACCTGGTGGGCGACTGGGCTGACTGGGAGCATTTCCGCGAGCTCGAGGACGAGGGCCTGATGATGTACGGCCAGATGACGGCCGGTTCCTGGATCTACATCGCCACCCAGGGCATCCTGCAGGGCACCTACGAGACCTTCGCGGCTGTGGCGAAGAAGCGTTTCGACGGCACCCTGGCCGGCACCCTCACCCTGACCGGCGGCTGCGGCGGCATGGGCGGCGCACAGCCGCTGTCCGTCACCCTCAACGGCGGCGCCTGCCTGATCGTGGACGTTGACGAGGGCCGCCTGAAGCGTCGCCAGGGCAAGCGCTACCTCGACGAGGTCACCACCGACCTTGAGGAAGCAATCAAGCTGGTCACCGAGGCCAAGGACGAGAAGCGCGCGCTGTCCGTGGGCCTGGTGGGCAACGCTGCGGAGATCTTCCCGGAGATGCTGCGCCGCCACCGCGAAGGCGAGTTCACCGTGGACATCGTCACCGACCAGACCTCCGCGCACGACCCGCTGTCCTACCTGCCCACCGAGATCCCGTTCGAGAGCTGGGACGCGGAGGCGGACGCCGACCCGACCACCTTCACCAAGAAGGCCCGCGAGGCCATGGCCGCCCAGGTGCAGGCGATGGTGGAGTTCCAGGACGAGGGTGCAGAGGTGTTCGACTACGGCAACTCCATCCGCGACGAGGCCCGCAAGGCCGGCTACACCCGCGCCTTCGAGTTCCCGGGCTTCGTCCCGGCCTACATCCGCCCGCTGTTCTGCGAGGGTCTCGGCCCGTTCCGCTGGGTTGCGCTGTCCGGCGACCCGGAAGACATCAAGGTCACCGACCAGGCCATCAAGGAGGCCTTCCCGGACAACGAGCACCTGCACCGCTGGCTGGACGCCGCTGAGGAGTACGTCGAGTTCGAGGGCCTGCCGGCGCGCATCTGCTGGCTGGGCTACGGCGAGCGCGCCAAGGCCGGCGTGATCTTCAACAACCTGGTCAAGGAGGGCAAGGTCAAGGCTCCGATCGTCATCGGCCGCGACCACCTGGACTCTGGTTCCGTGGCGTCGCCGTACCGCGAGACCGAGTCCATGCTCGACGGCACCGACGCTGTCGCGGACTGGCCGCTGCTCAACGCCATGACCGCCGTTTCCGGCGGCGCGACCTGGGTGTCCATCCACCACGGCGGCGGCGTGGGCATGGGCCGCTCCATCCACACCGGCCAGGTCACGGTGGCTGACGGCACCGAGCTTGCGGAGGCGAAGCTCAAGGCCGTGCTCACCAACGACCCGGGCATGGGTGTTATCCGCCACGTCGACGCCGGCTACACCCGCGCCGACGAGGTGGCCAAGGAGCGCGGCGTGCGCATCCCGATGGAGTTCAAGGCACGCGACTAACCCCTCTCTTATGCGCTGACGTTTGCCCTCGTGGGCGCGTCAGCGCTTTTCATTACCCTGGGCCCTGCAAAACCCCCGAAGAAAGGCACTCATGAGCACCTTCATCACCGGTATTTCCGAGCTGCGCACCGTCTCAGAGCTCGGCACCATCAAAGACGCCGCAATGCTTATCGACGACGGCGTGGTCACCTGGGTCGGCCCCGCCAGCGAGGCGCCAGCGGAGACGGCGAAGGCGGCGGAAACTGTAGACGTCGAGAAGCGAGCTGTGCTCCCCGGCTGGGTGGATTCCCACTCGCACATGGTCTTCGACGGCAACCGCGCCGAGGAGTTCGAGGCGCGCATGGCCGGCGAAGGCTACGCTGCCGGCGGCATCGCCGTGACCATGGAAGCCACCCGCTCCGCGGGCGAGGAGCGCCTGGACAAATTGGTGGCGGAGCGCATCGCCGCGGCGCAGGCGCTGGGCACCACCACCTTTGAAACCAAGACCGGCTACGGCCTCAACGTCGAATCCGAGGCCGAGGCCGCGCGCGTGGCCGCCCGCCACGTCGACGAAGTCACCTTCCTCGGCGCCCACCTCGTGCCGCCGGGGGCGGACGCCGAGGAGTACCTCGACGAGGTCGTCGGCCCGATGCTCGACGCGGTGAAGGACCACGTGCAGTGGATCGACGTGTTCTGCGAGCGCGGCGCGTTCAACGAGGAGCAGTCCCGCCGCGTCCTCGAGGCTGGCAAGGCCGCTGGCCTGGGCGTTCGCGTGCACGGCAACCAGCTCGGCGAAGGCCCCGGCGTGAAGCTCGCCGTGGAAATGGGCGCCGCCAGCGTCGACCACGTGAACTACCTGTCCGACGAGGACATCAAGCTGCTCGCGGAATCGGACACCGTGGCCACGCTGCTGCCCGCCTGCGACCTGTCCACCCGCGAGGAGCTCGCACCCGGCCGCAAGCTCATCGACGCCGGCGCCACCGTCGCCATCGCCTCCAACCTCAACCCGGGCACGTCGTTTACGTCCTCGATGAACTTCTGCGTCACCACCGCGGTGCTGCAGCAGCACCTCACCCTCGACGAGGCGATCGAGGCTGCCACCACTGGCGGCGCGAAGGCCTTGCGACGCCACAACGTCGGCGACGGCAAGGACCCCCAGGGCCGCCCGGCGAAGGGCACCCTCGTGCCCGGCGCGGCCGCCGACCTGCACATCCTCGACGCCGAGAACGCCATCAACCTGGCGTACCGCCCGGGCATGCCGATCACCTGGCAGACCTGGGTCGCCGGCGAAAAGGTCTACGGGTAGCGCGCGGCGCTGAGATCCAAATAGACCCAGCTATTTGCCGAAAGGTCGGCGAATAGCTGGGTCTATTCGACTTGCCCCGGTGCGCTAGAGGTAGTCGTAGTTGATCTCGGTATCCGGGTCGAAGAAGACTACGCCGCCCTCCATCGGCCGCAGGTAGATGGTGTCTCCGTGGTCAACCTCGATGCCACGCGGCACCTTGACCGTAATGCGGTCGCCGCGTACCGCGATCACGCTGTCTGCGGTTTCCTGGCGGTGCCCGTAGACGTACAGGTCGGAACCCAGGTGCTCCACAATGTCCACCTCGACCGGCAAGCCGTAGTGCTGCCCCGGCTGGTTCACACCAACGATTTCCCAGTTCTCCGGGCGCACCCCGACGATGACGCGCTCGGACTCCACCTTGGCCGCGAGTACGCGGGGGATGAAGTAGTCCAGGGCATGGCCCTTACCGCCGACAACGTGGCCGTCGATAAACGGAACATTGTCGATCAACGTCATCGCCGGCGAGCCGATAAACGACGCGACGAACGTATTGCCCGGGTTGCTGTACAGATTTGCCGGAGTATCCACCTGCTGGAGGATCCCCTTCTTCAGCACACAAACCCGGTCGCCCATGGTCATCGCCTCAGTCTGGTCATGGGTGACGTAAACCGTGGTCGTGTTCAGCTTGCGCTGCAGCTGCAGGATCTGCGCACGCGTAGACACACGCAGCTTGGCGTCCAGGTTGGAAAGCGGCTCGTCCATGAGGAACACCTTGGGCTCGCGCACGATGGCACGCCCCATCGCGACGCGCTGCCGCTGGCCACCGGACATGGCAGCCGGCTTTTTGTCGATGAGGTCTTCCAACTCGAGCATCTTCGCGGCGAAATCCACGCGCTCTGCGATGGTCGCCTTGTCTACCTTCGCGTTTTCCAGCGCAAACGCCATGTTCTGGCGGGCTGTCATGTTCGGGTAGAGCGCATACGACTGGAACACCATGGCTACGTCCCGGTCGCGCGGCCGCGTCTCAGTCACGTCCTTGCCGTCGATGAAGATCTGGCCTTCATCCACCGGCTCCAATCCTGCGAGCATGCGCAGGGTTGTGGACTTGCCGCAGCCGGATGGGCCGACAAGGACCAGGAACTCGCCATCGGCGATGTCCAGGCTGATACGGCTGACTGCCGGTGGGCGTGACGGGTCGTAGATGCGGGACGCCTGTCGGAATTCGACGGTTGCCATGTGCCAGTCCTTTTCGTGCTCGAGCCAGGTCGGCTACTTGTCCAACTTCGGGGCGATATCGCGGTCGATGACCTGCTGGGTTTCCTTGTCAAGATCAGCGAAGACCTGCTCCACGTCCTGGCCGCCAACAGTGATCTTGTCCAAAGCGCCACCGATGCGTTTGCCACCGCCCGGCACGAACACACGCGCGTAGTCCTGTGGCTTCGTGTTTTCGTTCAGCTGCTTGATCGCGGTCTCTGCGTTCGGGTTCTCATCCAGGAACTTGCGCTCCTCCGCGTTCTCCAGCGCGTCCTTACGCACCGGCATGTAACCGGTCTTCTGCGAGAACTTAATGGTGTTCTCGGTGTTGGTGATGAAGTCGATGAACTTCACCGCATTCTTCTTGCGGGCATCAGAAATGTCGTTCGGCACTGCCAAGCCAGCGCCACCGGTGGCTGCGGACGGGCCAGGGCCCGGCAGGTAGGTAGTGATGAACGGGATCGTTGCGGAGTCCTTCAGTCCGCCCAGGGAACCCGTCGATTCCAGCAGTGCCGACGCATTGCCGTTGCCGAAGGCGACAGTCGGGTCGGTGCTGATCTCGATGTGTCCCTTCTGCACCTGGTCCTGCAGGAACTTACCTGCCTCGACGGTCTTCGGGTCGGAGAAGGTCGGCTCCCACTCGTCGGAGTAGCCGCCACCGAACGCCCACACCATGCCCTGGAAGTACCAGTCGAGGTAGGTCGAGCCATCCGGAATGGTCAGCGCAGGGTTGCCCGTTTGCTCCTTGAGCTTGCCCGCCCACTCATCGAACTCCTGCCAGGTCTCTGGGCCGCGATCCGTCGGCAAGCCTGCGGCAGCCAGATCGTCAGTGTTCCAGTACATGAGGTTGGTGGAACGGGAGTACGGCACGCCGTAGTGCTTGCCGTCGTACAGGTAGTCGTCGCGCAGGGTGTCCACGTACGAATCGGAGTCGATGTTTTCAGACTCCCAGAGCTCGTCCAGCGGAGTGGTGGCGTCGTTCAGCGCGAAGTTGAACCAGGTCACGTCAGAAGCGACGATGACGTCCGGCAGGTCAGAGCCCGCGAGTGCGGCGTTGAACTTCTGCGCCAGCTCTTCGTAGTTGGCGCCGCCGTCGACCAGTTCCACAGTCAGATCCGGGTTTTCTTCCTCAAACGCATCGATGAGCTCCTGCTCTAGGTCTCGGGACTTACCCGGGTGGTTGGACCAGAAGACGATCGTGTTCTCATCGCCGGAGGCGTTCCCGCCGGTGTCGCCGCCGTCGCTGGTAGAGCCACCTGCGCATGCGGTCAGGGAGACAGCGGTGAGAGCAGCCAGTGCGGCGGCCCCAAAACGCTTGGTCAAAGAATTGGTGGACATGGGTTTCTCCATTCTTGAATTGATACGGGGAGTGTGTGGCGGGTTAGCCCTTGACGGCGCCCGCGGTCAGACCCTTGATCATCTGCTTCTGCAGCAAGATGAACACGACGATCATGGGAAGCGTGGTCAGCACCGTGCCGGCCATCACGGGTGCCCAGTTGGTCAGGCCCTCCGCATCCTGCAGTCGGGTCAGACCGACGGGGAGCGTGGCTGCGGCCGGGGTATCCGTAATCAGGAACGGCCAGAGGTACTCGTTCCACTCATTGACCACAGTGATGAGCAGGAACGCGGACAGGGTCGGCCAAGACATCGGCAGAACCACCTTGAACAGCCGAGTGAAAAAGCCGGCACCGTCCATCTCGGCTGCCTCGATGATCTCCACGGGCAGGGACTGGAAGTGGTTGCGCATGAGGAAGCACCCGAACGCCACTCCAGCCAGCGGAACGATCACACCAGTCCAGGTGTCGCGCCAGCCTAACGACGCAGCGAGCGCGTAGTTGGAAATGATCGTGATCTGGTTCGGCACCATTAGCGCCGCAATCACCAGCAGGAACAGCAAGTTCCGTCCCGGGAAGCGGAGGAAGGCGAAAGCGTACGCGGACAACACGCCAAGCACGACCTTGATCACAGTGAGGATGAGTGTGATGCCGATGGAGTTGCGCAAGTACTGCGGGAAACCGGATGTCTCCCACACACGCGCGTAGTTCTCCGGCACCAACGGGTCCGGCCAGAACGTGATCGGGTCCGAATACACGTCCTGGTAGGTCTTGAACGACGTGATCACGATGAAATACAGCGGCACCAAGATCATCAGCACTGTCAGCACCAAGGCGATGTACCCCAGCACCTTCATGCCCTTGGAGCTCGCTTCGGCCGGTGCACCTTTGCGCTTGCGCTGCGCGTCGGTGATCACTGGCTCGCCGGACCCCTGGCTGCCGGGCACCGGCGGCAGAGAATCTTCGTCTCGAACGATCGCCGCCGGGCGCTGGCGCGCTGGTTTCGCGGTGTTGCCGGACTCAGCCGAGAATTTCGTCGACATTTACTTGTCCAACCTTTCCTGCAGCTTGATCTGGAGCACAGTGATGATCAGGACCACCAAGAACATGACCGTCGCCACCGCGGCGCCATAACCGGCACGGCCGTTGACGAAGGTCTCGGTGTAGACTTGGAACACCATCGTTGTGGTGCCGTAGGTGAACGGGCCTCCCCTGGTCATCGCGTTGATGATGTCGAAGACCTGGAAGGAGCTGAGCAGGACCGTGATCAGCAGGAAGAAAGTGGTTCCACGCAGCTGAGGCAGGACCACCCGGAAAAAGTGGCGCGAGGCAGACGTTCCGTCAATTTCGGCTGCCTCGTCCAGATCGTGCCGCCGCCCCTGCAGCGCCGCCAAGTAGATGACAAAGACGTAGCCCACATTTTTCCAGATATACGTCACCGTGATCATGAACAGCGCCCAGCCGGAGTTCTGATAGAAATTCGGCACCGGAATGTTCATCAGGTTGAGGAAGTACTGGATCAACCCGTAGCGCGGGTCGAACACAAACTGGAAGGCCACGCCAATGGCAGCACCGGCGATGACGTACGGGGCAAACACCATGGAACGCACCGCGGCGCGCCCGAACAGTTTCTGGTCGAGCAGCACGGCGAGCGCAAGCCCAATCACCATCGATCCCGCTACTGCAAAGAAGGTGAAGATCAGGGTGTTCCAGACGATCGTCTTCGTCTCGGGAGCCTGGAACCAGTCGATATAGTTCTGCAGCCCGACCCACGTCATCGACGGCGATGAGATGTTCCAGTTGTAGAAGGAAATGCGAATGTTGTCTACCAGCGGACGGTAGGTAAACAGAATCAGCAACAGCAGGTTAGGGCCGATTAACAGGGCAGCTAAGCCAACTTGGCGCCAGTCAACTTTCCGGCGTCCCTTGCCACGGGATGCCGCATACTCCTTGGAGACCTCGGGCTCCACGGAGACAGCCGGAATCATCGAACTCATGCGGAGCACCGTAAGCTCCGTCCATGAACACGCAGTGAACTTAAAGTTGTATTAAAGAAAACGTTCAGCCAACTGATCGCACCTGTCTCGAAACCGCAATGTAGTGCGAAGATACAAAGGCTGTCGCCCCCTCGACAGTCGCGGAAATCTCAGGATCCACAAAGAAACCGGCTACCTAGAACCGGCTCCCTCGCGATTTTTCAGAGGGTAGCCGGTTTACGGTTTGGGGTCGCGCAGCGGGGCGTGGGGTGTGGGGCGCTGCACGTGTATTGGTGCGCTAGTTTGGCGCGAACGTCCCGCGCAGCGCGAACGTCCCACGCAGCGCGAGCCAGCAACGAGCGCTAGATGGTCACCTGGCGGGACTTGATGTTGTCCAGCTGCTTGCGCTCGTCGGCAGTCAGCGCAGCGTCGTTGGCGTACTCCGCCTCGATCTGCTTGTTCAGCGCGGTCAGCGCTTCATCGTAGGAGCCTGCGTCCACGGACGGGTCGAGGTCGAACACCGGCACGACCAGGCCGTGGGTGCGGAAGGCGCCGGCGAACTTGGTGCCTTCGCCCAGGTTGAGCTCGCCGCGTGCGGCGATGCGGGCCAGCGCGGAGAGCATCTGCGCCTCGTTGTCCTCGGTGCGCACCCAGCGGATGTGGGCCTTGCCACCGCCGGGGTTGACCCACCAGATCGCGCCCGGCAGGTCCGCGCCGACCTTCTCGGACGGCAGGACGGCGTCGTTGGCCTGCTGCAGCGCCTGCTGGATCTGCGGCGGTACTGCGGCACCCTCGGGGAACCACCAGGAGAAGTCCTGGTAGGTGGTGATGTCGGGGGTGGCGGAGGCGTCGATAAGCGAAGTGAGTTCCGGCTGCGAACCGTCGGCGACGGTGGACTGCAGCGTCTCGCCCGGGGCCGCATCGACGACCCAGTTCAGGGCGTACGCGAGGTCGCGGCCCGGGTTCTGGGAGTGAGAGGTGACCTGCAGGGCCACGAAACGCTCGCCGCCCTGGGACTCCTCGCGCACCAACGCGGCGCCGGCGCCCGGCAGCACGGTGGCGATGTTCACCGGGGTGCCCTTGATGTCAAAGGTGGTCACAGCGGACGGCACGAACTCCTGCAGGGCGACCAGGTCCGCCTCTGCGGCTAGGCCGCCGAACGGGCGGGGGTCCTTCTGCAGCTTCTCGCGCTCGGCTGCGCGGGCGGCCAGCTTGGCCTCGCGGCGGGTCATGCCCTCGGGCAGGTCCTCGCGGTTCTTCTTCTTTTTCGGCTTGCGTTGCACCATGGGCGCAAATCTACAGCACACCCACACCCGTCAAGGTTTAAGACAGTGTCTCCAGCGCGATGTGCGGCAAGTCCGTGCCGATTAATGTCGCGCCGTGTTTGTTCAACCACATCATGTCCCTGGGCAGGTTCACGGTCCACACGTAGGTACGGAACCGTCCGTCGAGAAGCTCAGGCTGCGCTTTGGCTTGCCGCACACTCGGGCCGGCGCCGCATTCTCCCACGGGTGAAAACGCATCATTCACCAGCAGGAACGTCTCGATATCAGGGAGCAATCGCTGGAACCGCTCAATCGCGCCAGGATCAAAAGAAATAAGGTGCACCCGCTCGTCCGTCTCCATTCCGCGTGAGCGCAGCACCTCGGCGACTGCCTCCTCGAGCGCCGCGCCGAACGGCGATGGGTGCTTCGTCTCAATCAGAATGTGTTTGCCGGGATATCGGTCGAGCAGGTCCAGCAGCTCGTCCAGCAGCATGATCTGCTGCGGATCATCGTCGGTGCCGACGTTGAGTTTGCGGAGCTCGTCGATAGTCATCTGCGCAACTTCGCCAGTGCCATCCCCAGTGCGGTCCACACTCAGGTCGTGAATAACCACCACCTGGCCGTCTTTGGAAAGGTTTACGTCGCACTCGATACCTACGATGTCCAGCTTGAGCGCTTCTTCGAACGCACGGCGCGTGTTTTCTGGGTACAGGCCGTTGAAGCCGCGGTGGGCGATGATGCCGGTCATCGAAGTACCTACCCCGCCACCGCCGCGGCCGGCACCTGCTCAAACGCGGCGAGCGCGATGTCGGGGAGGTCGGTGGCGATCACGTCGACGCCGTTGTCGGCGCACCAGCGCATCTGGCGCGGGGTGTTCACGGTCCAGGTGTAGGTGCGCAGGCCCCGGTAGCCCAGTAGCTCTTGGCGCAGCTGCAGGTGCTGCAGCGCAGGCCCGACGCCGTAGGGGCGGGAGAACATGTGGCTCTTTCTGTTCCACCGCATTTCCTTCAGGCGGAACAGGTAGAAGGTCTCCAACTCGGGCGCCATGTGGGTGAAGTAGCGCACGGCGCGGTGGGAAAACGAGATCACGTGCACGTTTTCGGATTCGTGCAGCCCGGCGTAGCGCAGGGTGCGGAGTGTCTGCTCGTCCACTTCGGGCCCGTAGATGGTGGGGTGCTTGGTTTCGATGTAGATGTGCTTGTCGGGGTAGTCCTGCATGAGTTCAAGCAGTTCTTCCAGGCACATGATTTGCTGCGGCTCGTCGGCGGTGCCGCAGTTGAGCCGGCGCAAATCGGCGAAGTCCATGCAGTCCACGCGCCCGCGGCCGTCGGTGGTGCGGTTGACCGAAGAGTCGTGGAAGACCACCACGCGCCCGTCGCGGCTTAGGCGCACGTCGCATTCGATGCCGTGGATGGGCAGTTTCAACGCTTCTTCGAACGCCTGGCGCGTCAGCTCCGGGTGGTGGCCGGAGAATCCGCGGTGCGCAACAATCTTGGGAACCTTCAGTTCGCTCACGGCCCCCGAGGCTACCCGCGCGCAGCGGGCCCCGCGACCGGAAGATTTTTGGAACAATCGCTTCCGTGCCTTCCAACTTCCTCGACCACGCCCGTAAGGCTTTCGATCAGCTGCCGGATGCGCTGCAACGCGCGCGTTCGCGCTATTCCGTCAGGCGCGACGGTGTGCTGGCGTTGCCGATGGGCGTGTTGGAGGTGTTGGCTGATATTTCCCCGGGCGTGCGCATGAGTGGTCAGCGCCGTTTGCCGCCGAGTTTCCGGGCGGGGCTTGCGGGGGCTGAGGTGGCTACTTGGGGTGCGGTTTCGCCGTCGCTTCTGCCGCACAGTTGGTGGGCGACGGCAGCGAACGTCGGTGTGTTGCAGGGCATTGGCCATGGCTTTGCGACGGTAGCTTCGCAAGCCCTCCGCCCAGCAGTGCCGGATTCCACAAAGAGCCCGTTGCCGGCCCCGGTGCGCCTGGCCATGACGGGCGTGACCGCGGGCGTGTTTGTCACGTCGTTGCGCAGGCGCGCGCACCAGGAACAGCTGGTGGAAAGCGACGAGAAGTTCAAGGTCAGCCCGCAGATCCTCGGCATCACGCTGGGCACGCTGGGCTACGGCGTGGTGCTGCTGATCGGTGACGCGATCCAGGCGTTCATCGACGCGATCAACGAACTACTAGGCAAGAAGCTGCCGCCGGTGGCGTCCTGGCCGCTGGCGATCGCGGGCGGCGGCGCCCTGCTGATTTTGGTGGGCGACCAGATGGTGGTGCGCCGCTTCGCGGTGCGTGTGAGCCGCCAGGCCCAGGAGCTGGATCGCGAGTTCATGCGTGGCGCGGACCAGCCGCAGCGCGTCGAGCGTTCCGGTTCGCCTGACTCGCTGGTGGATTGGAACACGATGGGCCGCCAGGGCCGCGCGGTGGTGGCCGGAGGGCCTCGCAAGGCCGACATTGAGCGCCTGCTCGAGGGCGAAGCGAAGGAGCCGATCCGCATCTTCGTGGGCCTAGACTTGGGCGAGGAGGACACCCCGGATTTCGAGGCTATGGCCGCCGTCGCAATCAAGGAGATGCACCGCACCGGTGCCTTCGAACGCAGCCACATCGCGGTGATGTCGGCAGCGGGCACGGGGTGGATCAACGACTTCCACACCTCGGGCTTCGAGTTTGTCACCCGCGGCGACTCGGCCGTGGTGGCCATGCAGTACTCCTACCTGCCCTCGGCGTATTCGTACTTGGCGGACCGCAAAAATCCGGTGAACTCCTCGCGTGTGCTCATTGAGGCGATCCGCCGCGAGCTGGAGAGCATCGACCCCAACGATCGCCCGAAGCTGTACGTCGGTGGCGAGTCGCTGGGCGCGTACGGGGTCTCGGACGCGTTCGAAACCGTCGAGGAATTTCTCGAGCACACCTCAGGCGGGGTGTTCACTGGCACGCCCGGGTTCGCCCGCAACCACAGCTACCTGACCAGGCACCGCGAGAAGGGCTCCCCGCAGCGCCTCCCGCTTGTCGACGGCGGCCGCCACGTCCGCTTCACCGCCCACCCCGCACACCTGCGCCACGACTTCCGCGGCAACGCCTACACCAGCACCTGGGAAGAACCCCGGTTCGTCTTCGCCCAGCACGCTTCCGACCCGGTGGTGTGGTGGGAGCCGTCCCTGGCGTGGAAGGCCCCGGATTGGCTGAAAGAACCGGGGTCGCGCGGCGAGCCCGCCCCGGCTGCCCAGCACTTGGACGCGCTGGACACGATGCGGTGGATGCCGCTGGTGACGTACTGGCAGGTGGGCATTGACCAGCTGCCGTCGAAGGACTACCCCTCGCCGCACGGGCACAACTACCACGATGAGACGGTCGCCTATTGGAACGCGGTCATCCACGGCGCGGGCGATGACGCGCGCCCCGAAGCGCTTTCCCGCCCCGAGCTGGTGCGTGTGTCGCGCTGGATCCACAGCGACGCCACGAAGACCCGCATGCCTAAGGGCGGTTTCCCTTCAAAGCACGGCTACTAACTAAATCCCGCAGGCCACGCCGGTGGAGTGGTGCGGGCAGTATCCGTTTGGCACCTTGTGCAGGTACTGCTGGTGCTCTTCCTCGGCCAGGTAGTAGCGCACGCCGTCGGCCTCCACCGATTTCACCTCGGTGGTGATGTCGCCGTAACCGGCACTTTGCAGGTCCTGCTCATACTGGCGGATCCACCCGCGGATCTGCTCCGCCTCTTCTTCAGTGTCGGTGTAGAAGGCGGAGCGGTACTGCGTGCCCACGTCGTTGCCCTGGCGGTAGCCCTGCGTCGGATCGTGCGCCTCCAGCGCGGCCTTCACAATTTCTTTCAGCGTGATCACCTTCGGGTCGTAGACCACCTCCACCGCTTCGACGTGGTTGGTCTGCCCGGAGCACACCTCGCGGTAGGTCGGGTTCGGAGTGATCCCGCCGGCGTAGCCCACCGACGTGGAGTTCACGCCGTCCATCTGCCAGTACATCTTCTCCACGCCCCAGAAACAACCGATGCCCACCAGCACGCGTTTTTGCCCCTCGCGCCACGGCCCTGTGGTGGGAGTGCCCAGCACCGCGTGCTCGCGCGGGTTGGCAAGGATGGGCTCGGGGCGGCCGGGGAGGGCGGAGTTGGCGTCGACAAGCTTTGGCGATGGTGCGAAAAGAAATCCCATGCCCCCTACAACGGATTACCTCACAACACTGTTCCCAAATTTTCTCTACCATGGGGCCCGCAACTGATTCGCAGACGAAAGGAATCAATCATGGCTGTTTACGAGCTTCCCGATCTCCCCTACGCATACGACGCGCTGGAGCCGCACATCTCCGAAGAGATTATGACGCTGCACCACGACAAGCACCACGCGACCTACGTCGCTGGCGCGAACGCTGCGCTCGAGGCCCTCGAGGCCGAGCGCAACGGTGAGGCGAACCCGGACCGCCTGCGCGCCCTGTCCAAGAACCTGGCGTTCAACCTGGGTGGCCACACCAACCACTCCATCTTCTGGAAGAACATGGCACCGAATGCTGGCGGCAACCCGACCGGCGAGATCGCTGAGGCGATCGACCGCGACTTCGGCTCCTTCGATGCCTTCAAGAAGCAGTTCGCTGGCGTGGCCACCGGCCTGCAGGGCTCCGGCTGGGCAGTGCTCGGCTACGACCACATCGCTGGCCGCCTGATCATCCAGCAGCTGACCGACCAGCAGGGCAACATCTCCGTGGACTTCACGCCGGTGCTCATGCTGGATATGTGGGAGCACGCGTTCTACCTGCAGTACAAGAACGTCAAGGCTGATTACGTCGAGGCGTGGTGGAACGTTGTCAACTGGGACGACGTCAACGAGCGCTACGCAAAGGCATCCGCTTAACGACGGCTCCGCCCTCCCCTAACCACCAGCGCCCGCCACTTCCGGAAACGGAAGGGCGGGCGCTGGTTTTCTTGTGCAACTGTTTCTCGAATTTCTTGTGACAGATTTCCTAGCATGGTGAGCATGCAGAAAGGCAGCCTGGAATACCGTCGCGCAACGTGGGCCATGCTCGCATTCGGGCTGGCGATCTTCAACGCCTTATACGCCACACAAGCGCTGCTGCCCACGCTCACCACCGAGCTGGCGGTGAGCCCGTCCACCGCCGCGCTGACCGTCTCCGCCGCCACCGGCGCGCTGGCGCTGTGCGTGGTGCCCGCCTCGATCCTGTCGGAGAAGTACGGCCGCGGGCGCGTGCTGGTGGTCTCGGCGCTGGGCGCCACCGCGCTCGGCCTTGCGCTCCCGCTCGCGCAGACGGCGGGCCAGCTCATCGCCCTGCGCGCGGTGCAAGGCGCACTCATCGCCGGCACCCCTGCGGTGGCCATGACCTGGCTGTCAGAAGAACTTGACCCCGGCGACCTGCCCGGCGCGATGGGCCTGTACATCGCCGGCAACTCCATCGGGGGCTTAAGCGGGCGTCTCATCCCCGCCGGGCTGTTGGAGGTCACCACCTGGCGCTGGGCCATGTTCGGCAGTGCACTTGTGGCGTTCACCTTGGCGGCGCTGGCGGCGTGGGCGTTGCCGCAGCAGCGCAATTTCGTGCCGAAGGCGTCGATACGTCCCAGCGTGGAGCTGCGCGCGATGCTGGGCCACCTGAAAAACCCGCGGCTGGTGGGGCTGTATGCCACCGCGTTTATCGCCATGGGCGTGTTCGTGTCCATGTACAACTTCTTCGGCTTCCGCGCGGTGCTGGACTATGGGCTGCCCGCGGCGCTGTCTGGCCTGGTGTACGTGGTGTACCTGTCCGGCACCTGGTCGAGTGCGCGCGCCGGAGCCCTCTCCAAGCGCTACGGCCGCGGGGTGGTAGTACTCGCCGCCGCGCTGCTCATGCTCGCCGGCGCGATCGCCGTGGCAGCGCCGAGCCTCTGGATCGCCTTGGCGGGCCTGCTGGTGTTTACCGCCAGCTTCTTCGCGCTGCACTCCACGGCCTCCGGCTGGGTCGGCCTCATCGCCGAGCGCGACCGCGCCGAAGCGTCCAGCATGTACGTGTTCTGCTACTACATGGGCTCTTCCATCCTGGGCGCGGCGACCGGCTGGGCGTACGAGGGTTTGGCGTGGGCCGGCTTCGTCTCGGTGCTCGCCGTGATGCTCAGCGTGCTCGCTGCGGTGTCCGCGGCGCTGTGGCGGGGCGCGCGGTAGGTCCGCTACACCGACCCGAACTCGGGTATGCCCGGCGCGCCCGCGTCCAGGAAGTCGCGCACGGCGCGGGTGGCGCGGCAGTCGTCCTCGTTGTAGCGCAGCAGCATGTCGCGGGCGGCCTGGTCGCCGAACCGGGCGGCGCGGCGCAGGGCGAGGGAGCGCTCGCCGTCGACGTCGTCGTCCTCCCACTCGAAGCCCACGACCGGACCAAGCACCTTCAGGCCCAGCCCGTCGGTACCCACGAGCGAGCGGCGCACATGGGCGAACACGTCCACCCACTCGTCGGAGGCGATGAACGCGGCGACGTCCCCGGCGTCTACGGAGGCGAAGCGCTTGGCCGACGAGCGCAGCCAGTGGTTCTCCCCGCCCGCGGCGTAGCAGTAGGCGCGGAACGTCTTTCCCTCCGCATGCGCTTCGGCCCGGCGCGCCATCAGCCAGGACCAGAACGCCGTGAAGTTTTCCTCCTCGGCGTCGCCGCCGACCTCGTCCCAGGTGGCAAAGGCGCGGTAGTCGGTGCCGTCGAAGGTGCCCCACAGGTAGGCCCCTTGGTCCAGGTAGGCCTCCATGTCCACGTCCACCTCCACGTCGGCGCGGGGTGCGGGGGCGAATCCTGTGCGCCGCAGCACGGGGATGCCTGCGCGCCAGGCACTGGCGAGGGCGGCGGGTTCGGGCGGAGCTTCGTCGATAAGCTGCTGCACCGTATGGATGCCGCGCTCGCGCCAGTAGTCGCCGCGGCCGCCCGGAAGCAGCAGCGAGATGTCGTCGAGCTCAACCAGGCGCGGCTCGCACAGCGGCCAGAACCTGCAGGTGGCGCACTGTTTCAACCGCTTAGGCTCGTCTGGCAGCGGCGCCAGCAGCGCGCCCACAAGCGACTCGATGTAGCGCTCCGGCTCGCACAGGTATGCGCGCGTGCGGTCTTGGCCGATCACAGCCCCGCGGCCGTCCGCGCGCTCGCCGAGCAGCAGGTGCGCAAGCGTGACGCGGTAGCCGTCCACGGTGTGGTGGCGCGCCTTCGCGTGCACCGTCAACGGCTGGCCCAGACCCAGGCGCCCGGTGGGGATCATCTCCAGCTCCGCACTCGGATGAGCCCGCGCCACTCGGTGGTTGGAACTCACCACGGGCAGGTACCCGGCATCGGTGCGCACGAGGATGTCCACGTCGGCCTCCGCGTCTATGCCCTCCACCGCGCCAACCAGGGTGGCGTTGGTGATCAGGTGCGCGCGGCGTCGAAAAGCATCCTGTGTTGCTGCGACACGATCCGAACCGGGGTCGATGTCCACGCGCACAAACGTCTTGCCGGCGCCGTCGCCCACGGCGCGTTTGACGGGCAGCAGGTCGAACACCGCGGCGCGGGCGGCGTCGATCTGCGGCTGGCGCAACAGCGCCTCCGGCAATTCGGGTACGTCCGGGTGCGCGCGGCGCTGCCGCTGGCGGAAGCGGCAGCCCACGAGGTCTGAGGCGCGCACAGGTTCGTTACTCACAATGCCTCAAACGATACCTGGGCAGGGGTAGTGCCCCGGAAGGTACAGTGTATGGGCGTTAGAGCGAACGATTAGAGGAGAGCAAACCATGGGTGTTTTCGAGGCCATCCGCAAGTCCCGCGCGAAGACGAAGGCCGAGGTCAAGGCCGCGCAGTCGCACGCGCGCCAGCTGGCGAAGCAGGAGGCGAAGGCCGACGAGCGCGTGGCCAAGCTCCTGGACAAGGCGGAAAAGCGCCTGCTCAAGGAAGAGAAGAAGGGCCTGAAGCGCAAGCAGAAGCACGAGAAGGAACTGGCCAAAGCGCACCTGAAGCGCATCCAGGAGTCCGGCATCACCCAGAAGAAGGCGAAGCAGTGGGTCTCCGCCGCGCGCATCCTGGTGCCGGTGCTGCTGCCGCTGGCGTACAAGGCGCTGACCTCCATCCAGCAGGGCCAGGTGAACAACCGCGCCGCCGGTCTGGGGCTGACGTCGCAGGATCTCGCGCGCCACTCCGGCCGCGGCGCCGAGCTCAAGGCGCGTATCGACGCCGTCCGGCAGAACGTCGAGCACACCGACAACCTCGGCGAGGGCTTCAAGGGCGACGCGCGCGTGCGCCTGGACGAGCTGGAGCAGGCCGTGCGCAACGCCGAGCACGCGAACCCGGAGCAGCGCCGCCTGGCGCACAACTCCATCGACGAGGACCTGAACAAGCTGGCGGCAGAGGTGCACGCCAAGCTGTCCAAATAAGCCTCTGCCTAGCGGCCGAGGAACGAGGCCGCTACAGCACGCCCTGCTCGCGCGCTGACGCCACGGCGGAGGTGCGCGAGCGTACGCCCAGCTTGTCGTAAATGTGGACAAGGTGGGATTTCACGGTCGCCTCGGAGAGCATGAGCTGGCGGCCGATTTCGCGGTTGGAGGAGCCGGCAGCAACCAGCTGCAGCACCTCCAGCTCGCGCGGGGTGAGCGAGGAGCGCGGGGTGCGCTCCCTGGATTCGAGCCGGTCGCGCACCACGGGGGACATGGTGGCGTCGCCGCGTGCGGTGGAGCGCACCGCGGCGACGAGTTCTTCCGGCGGGGCGTCTTTGAGCAGGTACCCCACGGCGCCGGCTTCGATGGCGCCGAGGATGTCGGCGTCGGTGTCGTAGTTGGTCACCACCAGCACCTTCGGTGGGTGGGGCATGTTGGCCCGAATCGCGGCGGTGGCTTGGGCGCCGGTGGTCACGCGCTGGCCTTCCGCGCCGGCGCCGAAGCGCAGGTCCATGAGGATGACGTCGATGCCGCCGGCCTGCGCGGTGGCGATGGCGCCATCGGCGGTGGCTACCTCGGCCACCACTTTGATGTCCTCGGCGGCCTCCAGTACGGAGCGCAGGCCCAGGCGGACAATCTCGTGGTCGTCAGCCAGCAGTACCCGGATCAACGTCGGTCTCCTCGCAAGAGTCAAGGTCAGTCTTTTGGTTGATCCTAACCGGCACGGCCACGGTCAGCGCCGTCGGCCCGCCGGGAGCGGACTCGATCTCCAGCTTTCCGCCCAGCTCCGCGGCGCGTGAGCGCATCGCGTCCAGCCCCAGGTGGCCCAGCCCGCTGGGTTTGAGCCCCTGCGCGTTAACGTCGAAACCGCGGCCGTTGTCCACCACGTCCAGGCGCACCTCGTCCGGCGCGTAGGTCAGGGTGATGCGGGCAATACTCGCCTCAGCGTGGTTGACCACATTCGACACCGCCCCTTGGGCGATGCGCAGCAGCCCGGCCTCCACCCGCATCGGCAGTGGCACGGCCTCGCCGTCAACTTCTACCTCGATGTCCAGCCCGCCTGCCTCGCCGAAGTCGCCGGCCACCCGCGCCAGCGCGTCGCGCAACGAGGACTCGGTCAGCGGCGCCGGCGCAAGCGCGGCGATCATCGCGCGGGTCTCCGCCAGGTTATTCGACGCCGCCCGGCGCGCCGTCTCCATCTTCCGCAGCGGCGCCTGCGCCTTATCCTCCGGCAGCCCGCTTGCCCGCACGTCCTGCTCCGCCGAGTGCAGCAGCATCTGGATCGACGACAGGTTCTGCGCCACCGTGTCGTGCAGCTCGTGCGCGAGGCGTTCACGCTCCTGGGCCACGCCGGCGGCGCGTTCCGTGTCGGCGAGGCGGTCGCGTGTGGCCAGCAGTTCGTCGATAAGCTGCTGCCTCTCGCGGCTGACGCGGGTGATGGTGTCGAAGGCGTACGCGATCGCCACCACAACCACCGCGGACAGCGCCGGGCCCATGATCCCGCCGAGGGTGAGACCGGTCGGGATCTGCATGCCAATCGAGATGCCCAGGCACGCCACCACCCACGCGTAGCCGATCCAGTTGTCAAAGGCGCGCAGCGCCACGAAAAACAGCACGAACACCCAGTACACGGCCACCGGTGAGACAGTCATGTCCGCCACCCACACCGCCGTCGCCCCCAGCATCCACGCCACACGCCCCCACATGCCCCAGCGGTACATCTCCACCATGCCGTAGAACAGCAAAAACGCGAACGCCGCGGTCATCACAATGTGCAGCAGCGCGCTATTGAGCGGCATGCGCGCGAGCGCACCGAAGGAGACGAGCATGAGGCACACCGCCAGCACCGTGATGCCCGAGTCGAGCGCCCGGTAGTCCGCGGTCTTTCCGGGATGCTGCTCCAACAGCACTAATCTGGAGCTCATGCGTCTGAGAGTACCCACCGCCCTGTTCGTGCTCGCCCTCGCCGGGTGTTCGCAGGAGCCTTCGCCTATCGACGACCCTTCGGCCGCCCCCGCACCCGAACCCACCCTGCCAATAGAAGCCCTGCCCGACACCCCGCGCGACTCCTGGACCGAATGCCCCTACCTGGACACTGAGTGGGTCGCGCAGACCAACGGCCAGCGCGTCACCGGCGTGGGCACAGACACCCGCTTCGACCCGCCGGCCTGCCAGTTCTGGTCCTACCCCGAGGAGCCGCAGCTGACCGTGATGGTGCGCCACATGGACTCCGTGGAAGACGCCCGCGCCGTGGTGGACTTCGTCGCCCCGGTAGACCTGACCCAGCCGGCGACGCTGCCCGGCGGGTGGGACGGCGGCCGCCACGGCGGCGGGGACGTGCCCGGCCGCATCGGCGCAGCGTACGCCGTGGCCAAAGGGCTCACAGCGGTGGCGGTGTTCACCAACCAGCACGAGTCCGTCAAGGCCGAAACGGTGGCGAAAGAAGTTATCGCTAACCTGGCCCTGTGAATAGTCCCGTGATGATCTCCGTAGCCGCCATCGTGTTCACCGACGAGCAGGGCCGCGTGCTGTGCGTGCGCAAACACACCAGCCCGCGCTTCCAGCTGCCGGGCGGGAAGCCGGAGCCCGGCGAGACGCTGGTGGACACTGCGCTGCGCGAGACCCGGGAGGAGGTCGGCCTGGACGTCGATCCGGAAGATCTGAGCTACCTGGGCCAGTTCAGCGCACCCGCCTCCAACGAGCCCGGCTGCACCGTCACCTCCACGGTGTTTTTGCACCCCGGCGCCGGCCTGTCCCCCGCGCCCGCCGCGGAAATCGCCGAGGCACGCTGGATCGACCCCACGGCCCCAGACGCCGAGCTCGCACCGTTGCTGCGCGGCGAAGTCTTCCCGGCGCTGAAGTCCCGCGAGATCGAAGCCATCGCCGTCTACGCCGGGGCGCGCGAGGGCACTAACCCCAACAACGCCGCGTTGGCCAGGGCGTTCGGCAAGGCGCTAGCGGACGCCGACATCACTTTGGTCTACGGCGGGTCCAGGCTGGGGCTGATGGGCGAGGTGGCCGAGGGGGCGTCGACAAGCATTGGCATCCTCACCGAACACCTAGTCAACTTCGAGCTGCAGTACGAAGGCCTCGAACGCCTCGAGGTGGTGACCACGATGTCCGAGCGCAAGGCCCGCATGAGCGAGCTTGCCGACGCCATCGTGGCCCTGCCCGGCGGCGCCGGCACACTGGACGAACTATTCGAGGAATGGACCAGCCAACAGCTCGGCCTGCATCAAAAGCCCATCGGGCTGCTGGGCAGCGAGTTCTGGGCGCCGCTGGTTGCGATGATCGACCACATGGTGGACCAGGGCTTCGTGCGCCCGACGGACCGCGCGCACATGGTCGTCGCCGACGACCCGCAGGAACTCCTGGCCAAACTGCGCGCATGGGCGCCGCCGGTGCCACGCTGGCTCTAGTCGGTTACACCGCGACGTCGTTGTACGGCATCAGCGACGACACCCACGGGTAGACAACCTCCATGAGCAGGAAAAACACGCCCACCAAAATGATCAGGGTGAGCAGCCACTTCACCGGAGCGGGGCCGGGAAGCTTGCGCCACAGGGCCGCATACATCGCTATCGCACCTCTTTCTGTGCCGGTTTTTGGGCCGGTTTCATTGCGTCCGGGACGGCGCCCGACGGGTCCTTCGGCCGCACCTCCGTGCGCACCGCGTGGATAATCATGCGCTCCGCGTTAGAGAACTGCGGGTGGCACGTGGTCAGCGTGATCAGGCCCTCCGTGCCCGGCTCCACCTTCGTCGATCGGTTGCCCGGGATGGGGTTGACCACCTCGATGTCGCCCGGCAGCGTAATCTCGCGGCCTTTGACCTGTGCGTAGTCGCCAGCTGCGATGCGCTCGTTCAGCTCGCCGGGCAGGCAATCGATGCCCTCTCTGCGGCGCTCCCCCGGGTCCTGGGACATCGGCAACACGCGGTAGGTCACCCACTCGGTCTGCGTCTCCACCACGATGGCGTCGCAAGCCTTCAGCGCACCCAAGTCGTTAAACGGCGCGCCCTTGCCCACGCGGTGCCCGGCGACGGCGAAGTTGCCGTCCTCGCCCGGCTGCTGCGTGCCCGGGTAGTGGCCCGGGCCGGTGAGCAGCTGGTGCTCCTGCACGCCTTCCACGATGGCGAACTGGTAGTCCTGGCCAAACGCCGGAATGTACATGCGCGCGAACGCGTCGCCCAGCTCAGTAGCCTTGGCCTGGCGGGGGTTGACCCACTGCTCTTCCAGGCGAGTCTGCACCTCGTCCTGCATCCGGCCGGAGGCGATGTTCGTCCAATAAGACTCGTAGAACGCGAACAACAGCAGTAACACGCCGAACGTGAGCAGCAACTCGCCAATCACCTGCGAGGTGGTAACGCGGCGCGGCTGCGTGTGCATGTGGGCCGTGGTCATGCGGCTCAGCGTAGCGCCGGCGCGCTAGATGGAGTAATCCGGCGGCGGCGCGCCCAAGGTGTTCTCCGCCAGCGCGCGTGCGGTGCGCAGCGGCTCGACGCTGTGCAGGATCCTCGCGCCGGACAGCCCGCCATCGAGGAAGATCAGCAGCTCATCCGCCAGCGCGGAGGACTCGTAGCCGTTCTTCTCCGTCAGCAGCGCGGTGATCGTTTCGTGCATCCAGGAGCGGTGCGCCATGCACGCCGCGATGATGCGCTCTTCCGACTCCACCTCGGGGCGCGGATATTCGCCCGCGGCGTTGAGGAAAGGAGAGCCGCGGAAGTCCTTGTCCGGCTCTTCGTCGATAGCCATGTCGAAGAATGCGAGGATCTTCGCGTCCGCGTCCGGCGCCTTCGCGGCGCGCTCACCCCAGCGGGCGCGGAACTGCTCGTCCAGCTGCTCCAGGTAGGCGATGACGAGGTTGTCCTTCGAGCCCAGCAGCGAGTACAGCGAGGCCTTGGCCACGTCCGCTTCGCGCAGGATCCGGTCGATGCCGATGACGCGGATGCCCTCTTCGGTGAACAGTTTTGTTGCAGCGTCCAGCAGCCGCTGGCGCGGGCTCGGCCGGTCCCGGCGTCGCTGCGCTGGCTTCTTCTTGCTGGTGGTGGCCAAGGAAAACTCCTTCGTGCGTCGGTCGCATATCAATATAGACAAACCGGTACGTATAGTCCACCGGGCGCGAAAAAATCCCTCGGGTTCCACCCGAGGGATTTCGCACTTTCGCCTATCGACGCTTGCTGGTCACCAGATTGATGATCCACAGCAAAATCACCGCGCCGAGCAGGCAGGTGAGGAAGCTGAAGAACAGCCCACCGCCGGCAACGTCGACGCCGAACACGGAGAGCAGCCAGCCACCAAGCAGACCGCCGATAATGCCGACCACGATGTTCAGGCCGATGCCCATCTGTGCGTCACGGTTCTGGATCTTCGAACCGATCCAGCCGGCAAGACCGCCAATAACAATCCAACCGATAAGACCCATTGCAGGTGCCATAGTGTTTCAAACCCTTCTAATTGTTAATCAGTACGGGAGCCATTATGCGCCCCTTATAGATTGGGCGAGCAACGCATCGCATGCAGTTGCGTAACAATTCGCTTACAAATCTTGTGTACGCACGACCATCATGGGGCACGGTGCCTCCTGCAGCAGCGCGCGCGAAGTCGAGCCCAGCAGCATGCCCTTGAATCCGCCGCGGCCGTGCGAGCCGGTGACCAGCAGCTGCGCACCCTGCGCAGCCTCTGCAAGGGCACGCACCGGGCGGTCGCGGGTGATGATCTTCTTTACCACCACGTCCGGGTACTGCTCCGAAAGCTCATTCAGGTACGAGCTCAACAGCTCGTCCTTTTCTGCCTGCACAGCCTGCCAATGGTCCTCAGACACCGCGTAGCCTGCGCCCGGCCCTTGGATCTGGGTGTCCACCCAGGTGTGCACCGCGTGCAGCTCCGCACCGCGAGCGGCTGCCTCCTCGAAGGCCACCTCGGTCGCACGACGCGACACATCAGAGCCGTCCACGCCGACGACGACAGGGCCGTACTTGTTCGTCTCTGTCACTGCGTTGTCTTCACGCACGACCACCACCGGGCAGGATGCGTGGGAGACCACAGCGCCGGAGACGGAGCCGAGCACCATGCCGGAGATCCCGCTCAGGCCGCGGGATCCCATCACCACCATGGTGGATTCCTTGGACATCTCCAGCAGCATGTCAATCGGCGAGCCTTCCGCCACCGCGTGGCCGATGTGCAGATCCGGCGCCACCTCGAGGGCGATGTCGCGCGCACGGTCCACGGTCTGCAGCGTTTCACGCTGCAGCTCGTCGAAGATCTCCTGCGGCGGCACCATGCCTTCCGCGTACAGGAACTGCGGCATCGAGTATGCCGCCGCGAGGCGCAGCGGAATGTTGCGCTTCATCGCCGTATTTGCAGCCCAACGGACTGCATTGTCGGAGGCGGGGCTGCCATCTACGGCAACGACAACAATATCTTCCTGGGTCATATGCAAACCTTCCTTCAGATCGGCTGGTTATACCCCCAGTCTACTGCTGCCCGGAGTGTCAGCGCGGCAGTTCCTGCGGCGTCGCCGCCGGGGCGTTCGCGGGGAATAGCACCTGGTAAATCACGCTCAGAACATCCATGATGGCCTTACCGATACCCTCGGAGAAAAATGCCGTCAGCGGTTCAACCAATGACCCTAAATCCATGGCGGCTAATCTACTACACAGCATGGCACGGAAAAAGACGAAGAATACGGGGCCGTTGCCGCCCCGCGACGGCCTCGGCGCCACCCGCGTCCGCGTGCCAGAGGGGCAGGGAATCTCCGCCGCCGAATTCATCTGGCACGTCGTGTCCACCCAGCGCCACCGCCATCCCGAGGACAACGTGGATGCGGTCTTGGCGAGGTTTGCCGAAGGTGCCGTCGTAAAGCGGGACGGCTCGCCGCTCACCGCAGACACCTGGCTGGAGCCCGGCACCGACGTCTTCTTCTACCGCCGACCCGCCCCCGAGAAGCCGGTGCCTTTCGATATCACCACGGTATTCGAGGACGACGACCTCCTTGTCGTGAACAAACCACCATTTTTGGCGACCATGCCACGCGCGTCCCACATCACAGAAACCGCCACCGTGCGGCTGCGACGCGCCACCGGCAACGAAGAGCTCACGCCCGCTCACCGCCTTGATCGGGCAACATCCGGGCTGCTCTTGCTCACGAAACGCCGCGAGATCCGTGGCGCTTACCAGGAGCTCTTCGCGCGCCGCGAGGTACGCAAGGAATACGAAGCAATCGCATCGCTTCACGACGTCCCTCCGGCCACCCCCTGGCACCATCACCTCACCAAACAGCCCGGTGAACCCGCCGCCCGGTTGGTGCCAGACGCCGAGCCGAACGCCTCGACCGTGGTGTCCAACGTTTCGCGGTTAGAACCTGCCGTGGAGGTGGGGTTGCAGAGCCGCTATGGCGTTTCAGGCGCGTTGGGGCGGTATGTGCTGCAGCCCGAAACCGGCCGTACCCACCAACTCCGCGTCCAAATGATGGCGGAAGCGGCACCAATCCTCGGCGACAGGATCTACCCCGATTTGCTGCCGGCTGACACTGAGGACTTTTCCGTGCCGATGCTGCTGCGGTGCACCGCTCTAGAATTCACCGATCCACTGCGCGGCCACAAACGGGAGTTCCGTCTGCGCGAGACCTGGCCCACCCTGTAGCCGCCGTGTCTCTAGGCCACTGTCTGGATAACGATTGGTGGGTGTGCACCCATCGTTGGTGTAGGCACAGCTGTCCGCAATGCGAAGTCGGGCCAGCGGCCCCTGGCTTTCGTGGGGGACACCCATAGTTGGTGCAGGCGCAGTTGTCCGCAATGCGGAGTTTCGCGAGGGCAGCTTTCGTAAACGTTGACGATCCAGCCATTTTCGGCCGCTGTTTACCCAGGTGGGAAATAGCCGGTGCCAACTTCTACGAAACCGCCATGTCAGCGCTCTTTGAAAAGTAGCCCAAAACGCTCCCCGAAAAGTAGCCCATCCGAAAAAGATTGGACGGGTGATTTCTTTGGAACAATGGGCACAGATCCGGTACCTGCGTGGGCAGGGTTTATCGATACGCAAGATCGCCAACGAGGTTGGCTGCGCGAAGAAGACTGTCGAGCGAGCACTCGCTTCGGATTCACCTCCGAAATACCCGCCGCGTCGGGCTAAAACCACAAGTTTCGATGCCTTTGAACCACAAGTACGAGCGCTGCTGGCTGAAACTCCACGTCTTAACGCAAAAGTCATCGGACAACGCGTTGGGTGGACTGGGTCAGAATCGTGGCTGCGCAAAAACGTTGCCCGGATCCGACCCGAGTATCTTCCCGCAGACCCCGTGGACACGCTCACCCATCTTCCCGGACGTGAAATCCAGTGCGACCTGACGTTTGCCGCCGGCGGGTTGCCCGATGCAAATGGTGTGCACCGGCCATTGCCGGTGCTGGTGATGGCGGCATCGCATTCCCGATTCGCCGCCGCCTGTCTGCTTCCGACTCGTAGAACGGATGACCTGATCGCTGGGATGTGGCAGCTCATCGAGCGTGACTTCAAAGCCGTGCCCGACCGGCTGGTATGGGACCGCGAAGCGGGCATCGGTAAGGCCCGTCTGTGTGAGCCAGTCGCTGCGTTCGCCGGTGCAATTGGCACCAAGATCGTCCAAGCCCCGCCGCGAGATCCGGAATCGAAAGGCATCGTTGAACGCACCAACGGCTATATGAAGCGCTCCTTTTTCCCAGGCCGGCACTTCAGCAACCCGCAGGACGTGCAAGACCAGCTCGATGAATGGTTTAGCACCGTGGCCAATACCCGCACCCACGCCACGTTGAAAACCCGCCCGATCGATCTGTTTCACACCGACCAACAGTCCATGCGTCCACTTCCGCCGTATACCCCAACGATCGGGATCCGTCCTGCGGTACGTCTGCCACGCAACTACTACATCACCGTCGATACCAACCAATACAGCGTCGACCCCACCTTCATCGACAGGCTCGTAACCGTGCGCACCTGCCTAGAAGAAATCACTGTCACAGGACCATCCGGCGAAATCGCCGCCTGCCACCGGCGCTACTGGGGCAAACACCACGTCATCACCGACCCCGCCCACCAACACGCCGCACGACGCATGCGACAGCTCATCACCGGAGCCCAACAACACACCCACACACCAGACAACGACGTAGAGGTAGCCGACTTGGCCATCTACGACTCAATCGCCTAGCCCCAAAGAAGATTGGATTCGACTATGCCCCACACACACGCCCACGACACCCAAGCAACGATTGCGCACCTGTCACAGACGCTGAAAGCCCCACGTATCAACACCGTCTACGCCACCATTGCCGAACAAGCGCGCGCAGAATCGTTTACCTACGAGGAATACCTCGCCGCGGTACTTTCAGTAGAAGCCACCGCACGCGCTGAATCCGGAGCACGCCAACGCGTTAAACGAGCCGGCTTTCCAGCAGTCAAAACCATCGCCGATTTCGACTTCTCCGCCCAACCCGGCATCGACCGCGCTGACATCGCCCGACTAGAAACCGGAGCCTGGGTCGCAACCGCTGAAAACGTCGTCCTTCTAGGCCCACCAGGCACCGGAAAAACACACCTCGCCACAGCCCTAGGCATAACCGCTGCTCAGCAAGGCTACCGAGTACTGTTCGACACCGCCGCAGGATGGATCAACACACTCACCGAGGCACACAACACCGGACGACTCGAATCCGTACTCAAACGCCTAAACAGATACCACCTGCTGATCATCGACGAACTCGGATACATCCCCGTTGAAGCAGACGCAGCAAACCTCTTCTTCCAACTCGTCTCACGCCGATACGAACACGGATCCATCATCGTCACATCCAACCTGGCCTTTTCCCAATGGGCCCAATGCTTCGGAGACATAACCGTCGCAACTGCCATGGTCGACCGCATCGTCCACCACGCAAAAATCTTCCAACACCGAGGAGTAAGCCACCGCATCAAAGGACGCGAACTCACTACACCACAAGCAAATCAGGCACAATAACTACGACCACACTGGGCTACTTTTCAAAGAGCGCCAGTGGGCTACATTTCGAAGATCACTCACACGCCAGACAAATGATCCGTGGGTGCGCCCATAGTTGGTGCCGCTGTGGTTGTCCGCAATGCGGAGTTTGGACCGGCCCCGGGTTTTTTCGTGGGCGCGTTGTTGGTCGAGTAGTGGAGGTCGAGTTCATCGGTGTATGCGGGCGTACTCGACGTCCGGTACTCGACTTTCGCCCACAGTATGCGTCATCGTGGCTGCGTGTGCTGGCCCCGCGACCATGTGGCCCCCAGTTGACAGGTCACGCCCCGCCCGGTGGTTTCGCCCCGGTTGTTCGCAATGCGGAGTCGGATCAGGACAAGGCATTCGTGGGTGCGCCCCCATAGTTGGGGTTCCTGGTGTTGTCAGCAAAGCGGGGACCCCGCCCCATACGCCCTCGGTCGGTCATTGGCTGCGCATATGAAAGCACCCGCTGTAAGTATGTGCTTACAGCGGGTGCTTGTGTGTGAAGTTGTTGGGTCGGCGGTAACCTACTCTCCCACTCCCTCCCGGGGGCAGTACCATCGGCGCGGGCGGGCTTAGCTTCCGGGTTCGGAATGGGACCGGGCGTTTCCCCGCCGCCATCAACCACCGACACACCTTTAGGGGCATGGTCGGCTGATCAACAATCAGCGATATGCAATTTACGTGTCGGCCAACCGGTGGATGCCGGGTGGTGTGTTGTGTCAGTGACTGCACAGTGGACGCAAGCAACATGCTTTTGTGTTTCTTCGCGGTGTTCACAACCTATCGGTGTGTCAATGGTGTTTATTGGTGTATTAGTACCGGTCGCCTCCACACATTACTGTGCTTCCAGGTCCGGCCTATCAACCCAGTAGTCTCCTGGGAACCTCAAATGAAACCTCATCTTAAAACAGGCTTCCCGCTTAGATGCTTTCAGCGGTTATCCCTCCCGTACGTAGCCAACCAGCCGTGCTCCTGGCGGAACAACTGGCACACTAGAGGTACGTCCGTCCCGGTCCTCTCGTACTAGGGACAGCCTTCTTCAAGTTTCAACGCGCGCGGCGGATAGAGACCGAACTGTCTCACGACGTTCTGAACCCAGCTCGCGTGCCGCTTTAATGGGCGAACAGCCCAACCCTTGGGACCTACTCCAGCCCCAGGATGCGACGAGCCGACATCGAGGTGCCAAACCATCCCGTCGATATGGACTCTTGGGGAAGATCAGCCTGTTATCCCCGGGGTACCTTTTATCCGTTGAGCGACACCACATCCACAAGTAGGTGCCGGATCACTAGTCCCGACTTTCGTCCCTGCTCGACTAGTAAGTCTCGCAGTCAAGCTCCCTTGTGCACTTACACTCTAAACACCTGATTGCCAACCAGGCTGAGGGAACCTTTGGGCGCCTCCGTTACATTTTGGGAGGCAACCGCCCCAGTTAAACTACCCACCAGGCACTGTCCCCAACCCAGATCATGGGCCAAGGTTAGATATCCACTACGGTCAGAGTGGTATTTCAACAACGACTCCACACACACTAGCGTGCATGCTTCCACATCTCCCACCTATCCTACACAAACCGCACCGAATGCCAATACCAAGCTATAGTGAAGGTCCCGGGGTCTTTTCGTCCTGCCGCGCGAAACGAGCATCTTTACTCGTACTGCAATTTCACCGGGCCTGTGGTTGAGACAGCAGGGGAGTCGTTACGCCATTCGTGCAGGTCGGAACTTACCCGACAAGGAATTTCGCTACCTTAGGATGGTTATAGTTACCACCGCCGTTTACTGGGGCTTAAATTCTCCGCTTCGACCACAACGGCCTAACGGGTCCTCTTAACCTTCCAGCACCGGGCAGGCGTCAGTCCGTATACATCAACTTAACCGTCTTCGCACGGACCTGTGTTTTTGATAAACAGTCGCTCCCCTCTCTTCTCTGCGACCCCAACCAGCTCAACACGAACATGTGTCACCAGTTGTGGTCCCCCTTCTCCCGAAGTTACGGGGGCATTTTGCCGAGTTCCTTAACCACAGTTCACCCGCTCGCCTTAGTATTTTCTACCTGACCACCTGTGTCGGTTATGGGTACGGGCCGTACATGCACATCGCTAGAGGCTTTTCTCGGCAGTACAGGATCACCAACATCACCCACACATGGGCTACGCATCACGCCTCACACTCATGGCAACCGGATTTGACCAATGTTGCCGTGCCACACGCTTGCACCGCAATCCAATAAGCGGCTTAGCTACCTCACTGCGTCACCCCATCACTGACCTACCACGGATCAGGCCCCACGCATCACCACCAACCAACCGTCCCAAAGGACGGCAACGATCGGCGGATCAGGGTGGTTAGTCTCACCGCTTCGATACTGGGCGCGCATACACGGGTACGGGAATATCAACCCGTTAACCATCGACTACGCCTGTCGGCCTCGCCTTAGGACCCGACTCACCCTGGGAAGACGAACTTGACCCAGGAACCCTTAGTCATCCGGCGGGCAAGATTCTCACTTGCCATTCGTTACTCATGCCTGCATTCTCACTCGCATGCAGTCCACCGCTCCTTCCGATACGGCTTCACCCCACACACGACGCTCCCCTACCCAAACAAAAAATGTTTGCCGCGGCTTCGGCGGTGTGCTTGAGCCCCACTGAATTGTCGGCGCGGAACCACTCGACCAGTGAGCTATTACGCACTCTTTCAAGGATGGCTGCTTCTAAGCCAACCTCCTGGCTGTCTTCGCGATCCCACATCCTTTTCCACTTAGCACACCCTTAGGGGCCTTAACCGGCGATCTGGGCTGTTTCCCTCTCGACTATGAAGCTTATCCCCCACAGTCTCACTGCAATGCACCACTTCAACCGGTATTCGGAGTTTGGCTGACGTCGCTAAGATGATAGTCCCGCTCAACCAACCAGTAGCTCTACCTCCGGCAAGCTCACATCACGCTGCACCTAAATGCATTTCGGGGAGAACCAGCTATCACGGAGTTTGATTGGCCTTTCACCCCTACCCACAGCTCATCCCCTCAGTTTTCAACCTAAGTGGGTTCGCGCCTCCACAACCTCTTACAGCTGCTTCACACTGGCCATGGGTAGATCACCCCGCTTCGGGTCCAGGACATGCCACTTGCCACCCTATTCGGATTCGCTTTCGCTACGACTACCCCACAAAAACGGGTTAACCTCGCGACATGCCGCTGACTCGCAGGCTCATTCTTCAAAAGGCACGCCATCACACGCAAACGGTGCTCTGACGGATTGTAAGCGCATGGTTTCAGGAACTCTTTCACTCCCCTCCCGGGGTACTTTTCACCATTCCCTCACGGTACTTATCCACTATCGGTCACACTGAGTATTTAGGCTTACCGGGTGGTCCCGGCAGATTCACAGCAGATTCCACGAGCCCGCTGCTACTCGGGGAAAAACACAAACAACACAACCACACACACCTTCACGTACAGGACTCATCACCTACTCCGGTGCACCATCCCAGATGCTTCCGCTGATGTATGCGCATTGCGCTTGCAGTCGGCAGCCTGCAACATTTACGCCCCACAACACCGCACACGCAACCCCTGCCAGGTATCACACGCACACGGTTTAGCCTCATCCGCTATCGCTCGCCACTACACACGGAATCACAATTGTTTTCTTCTCCTACGGGTACTGAGATGTTTCACTTCCCCGCGTCAACCCCCACACAGACTATGAATTCACCTGCGGGTAACACCACACAACCGGTGCTGGGTTTCCCCATTCGGACATCCTCGGATCAACGCTTTGTTGGCAACTCCCCGAGGCATAACGCAGCCTCACACGTCCTTCATCGGCTCAGCATGCCAAGGCATCCACCATACGCCCGTAACAAAACACACGGACACACAAACAAACAGGTACAAACACCAAAACACAAAAAAGAAAGATACTCGCGTCCACTATACAGTTCTCACACAACACAACCCCCACACACAACCAACCACAACCAAGTGACTGATTCACGCAAGGGCCCAACAGGAACAACATTGTGCTGCCCCAGACACCCAACAGTGCACCAATACAAAAACCCTTTTGTCACGCAAAATCGGTGTATCCACCAACCCCACACACCACGCAGCACACACCCCAACATCAGCCACCAACACCACCATCGAAGCAGCATCAGCGCCTGCGGGTATGCCTCCACCCGGCAAACAAAATAGTGGCAGTCACACACTCGGCGACTCAACCACACAACACCCACAACTGTGGGCCAACAATACAAGCTCCTTAGAAAGGAGGTGATCCAGCCGCACCTTCCGGTACGGCTACCTTGTTACGACTTCGTCCCAATCGCCGATCCCACCTTCGACAGCTCCTTTTGACAGGCCACTGGCTTCGGGTGTTACCAACTTTCATGACGTGACGGGCGGTGTGTACAAGGCCCGGGAACGTATTCACCGCAGCGTTGCTGATCTGCGATTACTAGCGACTCCGACTTCATGGGGTCGAGTTGCAGACCCCAATCCGAACTACGACCGGCTTTACAGCGATTAGCTCACCCTCACAGGCTCGCAGACGCGTTGTACCGACCATTGTAGCATGTGTGAAGCCCTGGACATAAGGGGCATGATGATTTGACGTCATCCCCACCTTCCTCCGAGTTAACCCCGGCAGTCTCTCACGAGTCCCCAACCGAATTGCTGGCAACATAAGACAAGGGTTGCGCTCGTTGCGGGACTTAACCCAACATCTCACGACACGAGCTGACGACAACCATGCACCACCTGTACACCAACCACAAAGGGAAACCGTATCTCTACGGCGATCTGGTGTATGTCAAGCCCAGGTAAGGTTCTTCGCGTTGCATCGAATTAATCCACATGCTCCGCCGCTTGTGCGGGCCCCCGTCAATTCCTTTGAGTTTTAGCCTTGCGGCCGTACTCCCCAGGCGGGGCGCTTAATGCGTTAGCTACGGCACGAACCCCGTGGAAGGGACTCACACCTAGCGCCCACCGTTTACGGCATGGACTACCAGGGTATCTAATCCTGTTCGCTACCCATGCTTTCGCTCCTCAGCGTCAGTTACTGCCCAGAGACCTGCCTTCGCCATCGGTGTTCCTCCTGATATCTGCGCATTCCACCGCTACACCAGGAATTCCAGTCTCCCCTACAGCACTCAAGTTATGCCCGTATCGCCTGCAGTCCCGCAGTTAAGCTGCGGGCTTACACAAACGACGCGACAAACCACCTACGAGCTCTTTACGCCCAGTAATTCCGGACAACGCTCGCACCCTACGTATTACCGCGGCTGCTGGCACGTAGTTAGCCGGTGCTTCTTCTCCAGGTACCGTCACAAAAACGCTTCGTCCCTAGCGAAAGGAGTTTACAACCCGAAGGCCGTCATCCCCCACGCGGCGTCGCTGCATCAGGCTTGCGCCCATTGTGCAATATTCCCCACTGCTGCCTCCCGTAGGAGTCTGGGCCGTATCTCAGTCCCAATGTGGCCGTACACCCTCTCAGGCCGGCTACCCGTCGACGCCTTGGTAGGCCATTACCCCACCAACAAGCTGATAGGCCGCGAGCTCATCCCACACCGAAAAACTTTCCACCACACCATCCAAAATGTGGTCCTATCCGGTATTAGACCCAGTTTCCCAGGCTTATCCCGAAGTGCAGGGCAGATCACCCACGTGTTACTCACCCGTTCGCCACTCGAGTACCCAAGCAAGCTTGGGCCTTTCCGTTCGACTTGCATGTGTTAAGCACGCCGCCAGCGTTCATCCTGAGCCAGGATCAAACTCTCCACAAAAAACGTTTCAGCAGAAACAGGCCGTGAAAAGCCCAATACCCAACCAAAAACAAACCAACCACCAACACCCACAAACATGAGCATCAGTGACTGGCAAAAATCCAAAAATTACAAAGGTTCAACAACCAACCCCCAACCCGACGGGGTCATAAACAGGGGTCAGCCAAAAACATACGTGAAACATGTTCAACCACACCCCACGCACACCATGAACCAAACGATGACGCAATCCATCATTGGAATTCAACCACGCCACCACCGGCACACACCCAAAAAGAGCGTCCACCACACAGTGCACAAAACAAGGGCAGGCAAACACACCCACGCAACAAAAGTACATTGGCACACTATCGAGTTCTCAAACAACACCAGCACACCCAACACCAACCCACACACAGTGAGCCAGCATCAAAGCGACTTTGGAATCCGCCAACGATTGTTTTCCTGCCCGCCACACAAACCAGAGAACCTCAATCCGCTCTCCAGCGGGGCGTTGTCGGTCTCGCTGACTCGATATAAGTTACACACACCCCACACACAACACAAACCCGCAGCGCACAGGCGGTTTCTTACGTCTTCTTAAGAGCCTGTTTGGGGTTCATATAGCCACCCAAATACGCCGCCTGCATCACTACGCCGACCAGCAACAGCACTCCCGCGACGACAAGGGGGTAAACGGTTTCACCATCCGTGAAACTTTCCACTTCGATCGCTCGCGAGATAGGGATGGCCAAGAACATCGCCGGAAACAGCCCCATTTCGCTGCGCCGGGTTTTTATGGCCGATCCCAGCACGGCGCAGGCAAAGGCACCCGCCGAGCCGACCACCACCGCGGCCCAGCTCAAACTCGAGACAACACCAACAACGACCGTATAGAGCAGCACCGAAACAACTGATGCCGCGAGCGTTACTCCAAGCCAGCGCCGACGCGGCACCCCGTAGCTCGCGCCCACGTCCGGGCCGGCGATTCCCGAGCCATACATGCAATACATGCCGTACCAAACCAGCAGCGGCAAAGCCCCAATCCACACTCTGAGCGGCTCGGAACCGATGAAGCTCGCCAGGTACAGCGTCACGCAATGCGCCGCTGCGATACCTAAAGCCCAGAGCAGCTGCGGTTTCCACACCAGCTCCACAAGGAAGCCGCGCGACCCTAAGCGCGACCGAACACGCTCACTCGCCTCGGGCACCTCGCCGGTGACGTAGCGCTGCCCCATGAGCAGGCCCATCGCGAGCGCCCCCAAGGCGCCCACAACTCCAAGCCAGTCGGGCCGCTGCAGCAACGCGACGGCCGCGCCGATCACCACCGCGGGCACCACCGCCATCGCAGCCAGTCGTAGCCGCCGATCTCGCGGCATGCCGTAGGCCGCGTAGGCCGTCTCTTCCATCGAGAGCGCGCCGATCACGAAGAGGGTCACAAATGCAGGCGTCATCACCGCAGTAAGCGGGTGGTCCGTGATCGTTGCACCGAGGCCGAACATCACGGCCAGCGGCACCATCCACAGCAGCCTGTACAGCGAGGACGCGACGAACTGGTGGCGAAAGAATCCGGGCAAAGTCGTGTTCATCAGTACACCTCCAGGTAGTGCTCGATGAGGTCGTCGAAGCGGGCGGGGCGGGCGTGACGCGGAGCGTCGTCGATAGGCAAAAGCTCCCCTCCCACAACCGCGAAGTCGTCGGCGACTTCGGGAGCACATTGCTTGACGACGGCCCCCTCACGCCCCAGAATCACCGCCGTATCCAGCACCTTCGCCGCGTCTTCGATGTGGTGGGTGGCCATGATGATTGTGCGGCCGGTGTCCGCCTGGTCCAGCAGGTGACGGTAGAACACCTCGGTGTTGTGGGTGTCCAGGCCGACGTAGGGCTCGTCCAGGAGCAGAAGATCGGTGCCGGAAGCGAGCCCGATAACGATGGCGATCATCGCGCGCTGGCCACGGGAAAGCTTCCCGTAGCGGGTTTCCAATGCCTGATCCATGGCGAAGTCGGCGGTCAGCGCGTCGGCAAGCTGCTGGTTCCAGGTGCGGTAGCGCAACCGCGCACCCTTGATCACGTCCGCGCCGGACCACGTGCCCGGGTAGGCGGTATCAACGCCGGTCAGGCAGGTGTTGTCCATGACAAAGGCGTTGTCGAAGGGGCGCACGCCGAACACCTCGACGGTGCCGGAGGTGGATTTGAGCTGTCCGGACAGGATGCGCAGCAGCGTGGATTTCCCCACGCCGTTGCGGCCGAGCAGGCCGTGGATGCCGGGGCCGAGATCCAAGTCGACGCCGGTGAGCACGTCCTTGGAGCCGAAGCTGCGGGTGAGGTCGCGGGTGTGGATTGTCATTGGTACATGCCTCTGCTTTCTGCGACGCGGTCGATTAGGTCGTGGAGGTCGGAGCGGGTGTAGCCCAGGTGCAGGGCTTCGTCGATGAGCGGGGCGATGTAGTCGCCGGCGAAATCCTCGCGACGCTTCGCCAGGATTCGGTCGCGGGCCCCGTCGGTGACGAACATGCCGAGGCCGCGGTGCTTCTCCAGCACGTGATCGTCGACAAGCAATGCGAGCCCCTTGCGCGCCGTCGCGGGATTGATTTCGTGGAATTGGGCGAGCTGATTCGTCGACGGTGCCTGGTCGCCGGGTTTCAGGGTGCCGTCGACGATGAGGTCGGCGACGAAACTGGCGATCTGCACGAAGAGCGGCTCTGCATCAGTGGCCATGCCCTACCCCTCCAGTTGATTGGTTAGTTACTCGAGTAACTAACTAACTATCACCGCGATACGTCGAGCGCAACAGCTTCGCAGGAAACCGTGACATGTACGACGTGGAATGACTGAGGCTTTTCAGGCAAGATGGTGCGTGTAACTCAACTTAGTAACGAAAAAGAATCGGAATTTAGGAGCCATGCTTGAACGCACACTTGTGTTCGTCGACACGTCATACCTGCTCGCGAGCTTTTACAACTCGTGGGAAATCGGCGCCCGCGCACAGTTAGAAATTGACCTGCCGGAGGTTGTGGCAACCCTCGGCAAAATGATCACTAATCAACTCAACCAACCTATCCACCGCCAGTTCTGGTACGACGGCATCCCCGACTCCGGCCCGCACCGCTACCAGCGGGCGCTTCGCACCTGCGACGGCGTGCAACTGCGCACCGGTCAGCTGATCGAGTGGGGCGAACGCCGCACCCAAAAAGGCGTGGACACCCGCCTTGTCGCGGACCTTGTTGTCAACGGCATGAGCGAGAACTTCACCGACTTCGTGCTGGTCTCCGGCGACGCGGACATGATCCCCGGCGTCGAGGAAGTGACCAGCCGCGGCGCGCGCATGCACCTCTACGGCTTCGGCTGGGATTCCATGTCTTCCGCCCTGCGCCACGCCTGCGACAGCACCACCATCCTGGACCCGCGCGAAGACTTCGCCGAGGCCATGCGCCTCCAGGTGCTCGAAGGCCCGCTTCCGCCGAGCATCAGGGAGCGCCCGCTTAACGACGCTGCTCCGCTTGAAGAAGCGGTCGGCCCCACCGCGGTTCCCGGGCTGGGCCCAGATCCGCTCGGTCCGGACGCTGCGGCAGCAGAAACCGGCGCCGAGCCGGCCGACGGCGACAACCAAGGCAAGCAGGCCGAGCAGGCGGAGCAGACCAAGCCTGCTGCGCCGGCCGCGCCGAAGCCGTCCGACATCGTGGGCACCCCAACCTCGCAGCAACGCACCCACCGCCCGGACGAGCCCGAAATGGATGAGCCGTCCGAGGCGCAGGTGGAGGCCAACAACGAGTCGAACAAACCCGGCAACCACAATGTCTCCAGCGAGTCGGCCCCATCGGCGCCGTCGGCTCCGTCGGCCCCGTCGCCCTCGGACGGCGCCAGCGGCGCGAAGCCGTCGCCTGCGTCGCTCGCCGGCACCAACTCGGACAAGCCAGGGAGCGCGCCGAAGCCGGGCCCCAAGCCCGCGCCGAAGCCGTCGATGATGGCTCCGCGACGCAAGCTGCGCTCCCGCTACGTGCCGCTGCCCGAGGAAGTGTGGACCTCCGCCGGCTTCCAGACCCCTTACGACGTCGGCCAGCAGTACGCTAACTGGTGGTTTGAAAACGCCGCTTCCAGCGAACAGCGGGACAACGCCCACCTCCTCTCCGGCGGCGGGCTTCCCCCGGAGATCGACAGGCCGCTGCTGCAGTTCGCCTGCGAGACCCTGCACGAGTACACGCTGTCCGAGACCCAGCGCGTCAACCTTCGCGACGGGTTCCACTCCGGCATCCGCGGTGTGCTCATCAACATCCGCCGGGAGAGCTAACGCGTCTCTGCGCGGCTCGGCGCCCCGGGGGTTGAGGCCTCCGGGGCGCCTTTCCGCTCCGGTTGGGAGATAGTTCACTCGCTTGTGAACTATCCCGCCGTGAGTTTTTGGCGACCTGGGGATAGTGAATTATTCAACCGTCCAAGTGGGAACTAATTCACTGATCAGGTCTCGGCGAGTGAACTATTCTGCCCCGGCCAACGCGGCCCGACACTTCGCGGCGGAATCTGTCAGGTGGCACCTAAACCCCCAGGTCAGCACAAACGGCCGCCGTAATCTGTCAGGCGGCCGTTTGTGATCTGCTAGTTGGAGGCGGTTAGTCCGCGTCGCGCATGTACTTCTCGGCATCGGCGAGGATGTCGTCGGTGTTGGCGGCATCCTCAGCCTTCGGGGCGTCGGCGGCCTTCGGGGCGTCGGCGGCGACGCGGCGGGAGCTGCCGGACGGCTTCTGCTCGGCGGCCGAGTCGGCGGCCTCCGCCTGCGCCGCTTCGCCCTGCGAGCCCTCGCCCTCACCCGAGCCCGCCTCGAGCTGGCGGTCGGCGTCACCAGCACCGGCATCGGCGCCGGAGCCGGCCTCAAGCTCGCCGGACATGGACGCGCGGATCTGGTCCAGGCGGCTGGTGGCCGCGGCGTCGGTGGAGCCGGACTCGATCTCGGCCATGCGGTCGGTCATGGAGTCCTTCATCAGCTCCTGCTGGCCCAGCGCGTTGGCGTAGCGGCGCTCGATCTTGTCGCGCACGCCGTCGAGGGTGGGCACGTTATCGTCGTTGAACTGGTTCATCGAGTCCATGGTCTTGGCCGTCTGCTCCTGCATGCGGGCCTGGTTGAGCTGAGACTCGAGCTGGGAGACCTGGGAGAGCTGCTCCTTCAGGTTCGCCTCGGACTGCTGCTGTTTCTGCTGAGCTTCCTTTGCGGCGTGGTCGGCAGAAGCGTAGGCCTGCTTGGTCTGCTCGAGCTCCTGCTCCACGGACACCAGCTGGGTGGCGATAACCTCGGCGGCGTTGTTGAACTGCTGGGACTTCTCAGCGTCGCCGGCTGCCTCCGCTTTCTGGGCGGCCTGCAGAGCGGTTCGCGCCTTATTCTGCAGGTCCTCCTGGGACTTAATCAGGCGCTCCATCTTCATCTGCAGCTGGTTGCGGTTGCCGATGATGTTGGCTGCGTGCTCGGAGATTGCCTTGTGCTGCTCTTTTGCGGCTGCGACGGCCTGCTGGATCTGCACCTTCGGGTCTGCGTTCTGGTCGATCTTGGTGTCGAACGACTGCATGAGGTACTTCCAGCCCTTGCTAAACGGGTTCGCCATTGGAATGTCCTTCCGGTGGTGGGATTCGTCGTTAAGCAAGTGTACGCATGAAAAAAGCGCCCGTCTTGCGGGCGCTGAATAAAAAAGCTTACTGCTCGCTGGCGTTCTGCTCGGCGATCTGTCGGCGGACATCGTCCATGTCGAGGTCCTTGACCTGCTGGACAAGGTCGTCGAACGCGGCCGGCGGCAAGGCCCCTGCGTTCTGGAAGATCAGGATGCCGTCGCGGAACGCCATCAACGTCGGGATCGCCTGGATTTCCAGGGCGGAGGCGAGCTGCTGGTTGGCCTCAGTGTCGAGCTTGGCGAAAGTGACGTCGGTGTGCTTCTCAGAGGCCTTCTCATACGTCGGCGCGAATTGCTTGCACGGGCCGCACCAGTCCGCCCATGCGTCGACAAACACGATTCCGTCCTGGGTAACGGTTTCCTGGAAAGTGTCCTCGGTTACATCGATCGTGCTCAAAGTACACTCCTTAAAGCTTTTGGTTATTGTTGTAGAGACTGCAACGGGTACAACCCTAACAATGTCCGAGCTATTCCAAGCCGGGCTGGAACGAGTGGAAACCAGGAGGCGAGCAGCAGCCATGACGAAGACGTACCGGATCTCGGGTCCGAAGGACGACGTCGCGGTCGATTCGCTCAAAGATGAACTGTCGCTGGTGGACGGCACCCATGAGGTGGATGTGGACCTCGAGGCCGGGCACCTGACCGTTGTCGGCTTTACCTTCGCCGACGAAGATATTGTTCAGGCGGCGAAAAACGCCGGCTACGTAATCGAGATATAAGGAGGACATACCATGGCCGGACGCGAGTTCAACGTTGAAGGCATGACCTGCGGGCACTGCGAAATGAGCGTGCAGGAGGAGATCTCCGAGGTCGCAGGTGTCACCGCAGTGAAGGCGGACCACACCACCGGAAAGGTCACGGTCGAGGGCGACGGCTACTCCACCGATGACATCGCGGCCGCGGTGAAAGAGGCCGGTTACACACTGGCCTAACTCGGGCCTAGGGTGGGGGTTATGACTGAAACCCCCACAGCATTGCAGCACGTCGAGCTGGGCGTTACGGGGATGACCTGCTCGTCGTGCTCTTCGCGCGTGCAGCGCAAACTGAACAAGCTCGATGGTGTGGACGCCTTGGTGAACTACTCCACCGAGACCGCCACGGTCGATTTCGATCCGGCGAAGGCGTCGTCGCAGTTGCTTATCGACGAGGTGCGCTCCGCCGGGTACGACGCGTTTGAAATGACTGATAGCGCGGTGGGGGGTGAGGCGGCGGGGGCCGAAGGGGCGTCGGCAAGCGAGAAGCTCGAAGACGCGCGCCTGGCCGAAGCCGAGAACCTGAAGCGCACCACCATTTGGTCGGCGCTGGTGTCGCTGCCGGTGATGTTGGTGAGCATGGTGCCGTCGCTGCAGTTCACCAACTGGCAGTGGGCGGCGTTCGCGGCGGCGACGCTGGTGTTTTTCGCCGCGGGCAGCGTATTTCACCGCGCGACCTGGGTGAACCTGAAGCACGGCGCGGCGACGATGGACACGCTGATCACGCTGGGCACCTCCGCAGCGTACCTGTGGTCCGTGTGGGCCCTGTTTTTCGGCGACGCCGGCGAGCCGGGGATGGTCATGGAGATGTCCATCTTCCCCTCGCACGCGGGTATGGACGAGATTTACCTCGAGTCCGTGTGTGTGGTGATCACGTTCCTGCTGCTGGGCAGGTGGTTTGAAACGCGGGCGAAGGGGCAGTCCTCCGAGGCACTGCGCGAGCTGTTGGACATGGGTGCCAAAGACGCCGCAGTGATCCGGGACGGCAAGGAAGTTCGCGTGCCGATTGCCCAGGTGGCGGTGGGCGACAGGTTCATCGTGCGACCGGGCGAGAAGGTCGCCACGGACGGGCGCGTGGTGTCCGGGCACTCGGCGGTGGACGAGTCCATGCTCACCGGCGAATCCGTGCCAGTGGAGGTCTCCGAGGGCTCCCCGGTCACCGGCGCGACGCTGAACACCTCAGGCCGGCTGGTGGTTGAGGCCACCCGCGTCGGCGCCGAGACCACGCTCGCGCAGATGGGCAAACTCGTGCGCGACGCGCAGGCCGGCAAGGCGCCGGTGGAACGGCTAGTGGACAAGATCTCGCAGGTCTTCGTCCCGGCGGTGGTGTTGGTTGCGGTGGTGACGCTGGCCGGGCACCTGCTGGTGGGCCACAGTGTTGCCCACGCGTTCACGGCTGCGGTGGCGGTGTTGATCATCGCCTGCCCGTGCGCGCTCGGCCTTGCCACCCCGACCGCGATTCTGGTGGGCACCGGCCGCGGCGCCCAGCTGGGGCTGCTGATCAAGGGCCCTGAGGTACTCGAATCCACCCGCCAGGTGGACACGGTGGTCATGGATAAGACCGGCACGATCACCTCGGGCGAAATGGGAGTTGCAGACGTCGTCGCAGCTGATGGCTTTGAGGAGGGCGAGGTCTTGCGCCTTGCCGCCGGCGTGGAGGCTGGCTCCGAGCACCCGATCGCCCGCGCGATCGTGGAGGCTGCCAGCGACGTGCCGGCGTCGGAGAACTTCCAGAATGAGGTGGGCAAGGGAGCGTCCGCGCGTATCGACGGTCGCCCGGTCCGCGTCGGCCGCCCCTCCGTTCCGCTCGGCGGGCTGGCCAGCGCCTTCGAGGAAGCCGAGCGTGCCGGAGCGACCCCGGTGGCCGTTGAGGTGGACGGGGCCCTGGCAGGACTTGTTGCGGTGCGCGACACCGTGAAGGAGGATTCCGCGGACGCTGTGGCGCAGCTGCGCGACCTGGGGCTGACGCCTCACTTGCTCACCGGCGACAACGCCGGCGCGGCCCAGGCGGTCGCGGCGGAGGTTGGCATCGACCGGGCGAACGTCACCGCCGGTGTCCTGCCGGAGGACAAGGTGGAGGTAGTCAAGCGCCTGCAGGCCGAAGGCAAGCACGTGGCCATGGTCGGCGACGGCGTCAACGATGCCGCCGCGCTGGCTCAGGCGGACCTGGGCTTGGCTATGGGCGCGGGCACGGACGTGGCCATCGAGGCCGCGGACATCGCACTGATGCGCAACTCGCTGACCTCCGCGGCGGACGCGATCAGGTTGTCGCGAAAGACCCTGAAGACGATCAAGGGCAACCTGTTTTGGGCGTTCGCCTACAACGTCATCCTCATCCCGGTGGCGGCGCTGGGTTATCTCAACCCGATGCTCGCCGGCATCGCGATGGCGTTCAGCTCCGTGTTCGTGGTGTCGAACTCGCTGCGGCTGCGGGCGTTTAACTCGGTAGCGGGATAGGCACGGAGCCCGTCGCTAAGCAAAAAAGCGCGTGATACGCGACATCAGCGACGTATCCGCGGTCGCCTTGTCGATGTCCTCGATGTTGCGCGGCAGGTTGAGCAGGAGGGTGTTCTCCCCCGTCCTGGCAACGGTAATGCTGGGGTCGAGCTTGGCCACCGTGCTCGCGCAGGCGGCGGGGCCGTTGATGGAACGCACGGTCATGGCTTTCTCCTTTACTGCTTCTGCGTTGTGCTGTTGAATCATAAACGCGTTTTCGCAGCGTGTCACCGTTGGAAAGCCATGCCTAACTGTTCATAGGGCAGGTTTACTCGCGATAGGATCACTATGTCAGATCCCCGACGAAGGACGTTCCCATGCGCCGTGCCGCCGCCGTTGTTGCTCTCATTTCCCCGCTCGTTCTTGCAGGTTGTTCGGCTTCCGAGGGGGAGGTGGTGTACGTGACCGAGACGTCGTGGGTGGAGGCTTCGGAGCAGCCGCGTGACGACGTGCCTTCGGCCGCCCCCGCACCCGCCGAGGACACAGCGGAGGCTCCAGCCGAAGACGCTGCCGAAGAGGCCGCCGAAGCACCGGCAGCCGAGCCAGCTGCCGGCGCGCTCCCGCTCGACCCCGCGCACCAGGGCCAAGTCGGCGGAAAGTGCGGCACCACGCCCGAGGGCGCGAAGATCACGGTCAGCGACACCACCTCGTGCGACTTCGCCGCAGCCGTGTACCCGCATGCCGTCAGCGCGGAGTACGCCTGGAGCAACAAGCCGGGCTTTACGTCGGTGCCGTACACGAATCTTTCCGGCGTGGTGAGCCCCATGACCGGCGAGGCCTACGACCTGCGGTGCAACATCGGCTCTTCCGGCGATACCCTGAGCTGCTCCGGGCCGAACAACGACCCGCGTATGAGCTACGGCTTCGATCCCGGCCGCACGTGGCACCCGCTGGTCAACATCGTCGGGGACTATCCGAGCTAGCCGTGGGCCATGTTGACGAAGCGCGAGTAGTGCAGCTGGTGCGCCACCGGAATGGTGTCGATCGGGCCGCCGCGGTGCTTCGCCACGATGATGTCCGCCTCGCCCGCGCGCTCGTCGTCGCGGTCCTGTGAGTCCGGGCGGTAGAGGAGGAACACCATGTCGGCGTCCTGCTCCAGCGAGCCGGACTCACGCAGGTCAGCCAGCTGCGGGCGCTTGTCGGTGCGCGCCTCCGGGCCACGGTTGAGCTGGGAGATGGCGATCACGGGCACCTCGAGCTCCTTGGCCAGGAGCTTGAGGTGGCGGGAGAACTCCGAGACCTCCTGCTGGCGTGACTCGACCTTCTTGCCGGAGCTCATCAGCTGCAGGTAGTCCACCACCACCAGATCCAAGCCGTGCTGCTGCTTCAGGCGGCGCGCCTTGGAGCGGATCTCCATCATGGTGAGGTTCGGCGAGTCGTCGATGAACAGCGGCGCGTCCTGGATCTCGGTGAGGCGGTGGGTGAGCTTCTCCCAGTCGCGCTCCTCCATCTGGCCCGAGCGCATCGCGGAGAGCTTGATCTCCGTCTCCGCGGACAGCATGCGCATGATGATCTCGGAGGCACTCATCTCCAGCGAGAAGATCACGGACGTCTTGTTCTGGTGGATCGAGCAGGAGCGCATGAAGTCAAGCGCGAGCGTGGACTTACCCACACCCGGTCGCGCCGCGATGATGATCATCTGGCCGGCGTGCAGGCCGTTGGTGAGCTTGTCCAGGTCGATGAACCCGGTGGGCACACCCGCTTCGAGCGCGCCGCCCGAGGCGATCATGGTCAGCTCGTCAATTGTCGGCTTGAGCAGGTCCGACAGCGGGCGGTAATCCTCGCCCGACTGGTTGCGAGTGATGTTGAAGACCTTCTGCTGGGCGTGGTCGACGATGGCGTCGACCTCCATGCCCTCTTCGCCCTCGTAGCCGAGCTGCACCACCTGGGTGCCGGCGTTGACCAGCTGCCGCAGGATCGACTTCTCCTCCACGATCTCCGCGTAGTAGCGCGCGTTCGCCGCCGTGGGCACCTCAGAGATGAGCGTGTGCAGGTACGGCGCGCCGCCGACGCGCTCGAGCTCGTTGATGCGGTCCAGCCGGCCGGCAACGATGAGCACGTCGATATTGCTGCCCTGCGCGAACAGGTCCAGGATGGCCTGGTAGGTCAGCTGGTGCGCCGGGAAATAGAAGTCGTCCGGGCGCAGGCTCTCCGCCACATCCAAGATGACGTCCGGGTTGAGCAGCATCGCACCGATGACGGAACGCTCCGCCAGCTCGTCGTGCGGCGGGGTGCGGTACTCCTGCAGCTCGTTGTTGCCACGGTTGAAGTTGGAGTAGCGGTTGCTTCTCGACGAGCTGCCGCCCCGCCCGCCACGCCCCCTCGAGCTGCCATTGTTGCCTTGGAACGCCTCAAAGTCGGAGTCGCTGAAGTCCCCGAAATCCGTGGCTGGCTCTGGCGGCGGCACGTAGTCGTCGAAGCTGTCGTCTGCACCCATGGTCTCCCCTTTCGCTGTGTGTATGAGATTACCCCGTAACGCAAACCACGAACCGAGTTATCCACAGGGGCTGTGAACAATTAGGAAATGTGCGGGTGAGTTTTCCACAGGGATGAGGTTTGCGGTGTGGAATTTGTGTGGATTCACGTTCTTGAACCCCTGGTAAAGAGCACATTTGACCAGGTAGACATGTATATTTTCACACCATTAGATAGTGACGATATAGGTGGATAACTCCATTGACCACGGCGTTTGACAACCACGAAATGTCCACTCGAGTGGACAATTTCCGGCATAAGCAGGGTGTATACCGCGACACTTATCCACATTGCTTTACGCCTTCCGTCAGCACGCCTCCAGAGCACTTCGCTACGCTCTTCACCATGTCTCCTCGAAGCATGCTCTGGGCGTATCTCGCTTCCGTGGTAGCCGTGCCGGGCGCGTTTGTCGCGGGGATCGGACTCGCCGGTGACAGGCTCACCCACGCCACAACATGTCTCATCGGGATCGGCGTTGTCGTTCTGACAAGCGTGGGCTCTGTCGGCTGGGCGGCCGCATACACCCGCGCAACCCGCGCGCAGCGCGGTACCACCGTGGCCGTCTGGATCGCCACTGCCTGCCTACTTGTGGGCCTGGGCTCCACCGGCCTCGTCTATTGGGAGGAGTACCAGGCGGGAATGTCGCTGCCGATCATCAACCTGTTTCTGTACCTCATCCCCCTCGGCCTACTCATCCTGCTCGGCTCGGCCGTTGCGCAGACAGCTGCAGCGCGGACGTCACGCGCGCGAAGCGAACGCCAACGGTAGCACCTCCACACCGAATCGCTCGGCGATATCGGCTGCGGCAACGGTGACCGACCAGGCGGAATCCACCTCGCCGACAAGCAGCAGCACCGGGCCCTCGCCCACGTCGAGCCCCGAGTAGTCGAAGTACCGGTCCAGCGCATTGACGCGGAAGGCAGAGTTGCGCGCCTGAACCTCGGTCTCCCCGGCGCGCACTGCTCCGCCGTAGGACATCTGTCCGACGCGGGCGAGCGCCTCCGCGGTGGAGGCGACCATCTCCGCCCGCGCCGGATCCGCCGACCCGAGCGCGACCACCGTCGCAGGGCGTATGTCCCAGTCCCAGTCCGCCAGCACCGCCACGAAGCGGGTGAGCCACTGGTCGTCGCGCCAGTTCGTGGCGGGACGGTAGGTGTTGTCCCGCAGAAGCTGGGCCAGGGCGGGGCCGCGGGCGACGTCGTTGAGCCGGCCGAGCGCCTTGCCCGCCTGAACGCCCTTGATTTTGCCGCGTCGAGCGGATCCCGTCGGCCACATCTTGCGCTGGCTGAGCGGCACACCGGGGGCTTTCAGGCGGGCGTCTATCCGCTCGGCGAGCGCCGGGTCCACATCCGTGGGCAGGTAGTTGCCGGTGCAGTTGTCGCAGCGCCCGCAGCGCTCCCCCTGCCCGATCGTCGGATCGTCCAGCTCGCTGCGCAAAAACACCATGCGGCAGGCGTCCGTGGTCTCGTAGGCCAGCATGAGGTCCTGTTCACGCCCACGGGCGTCCGCCAGGCCGTCGTAACGCTCGTGGTCGTAAGCCCAGGGCGCGCCAGTAGCGACCCAACCGCCCTTGACGCGCTGCACCGCACCGTCGACGTCGAGCACCTTCAGCGCCTGATCGATGCGCGAGCGCGACAAATCCACGGCGTTTTCCAGCTTCGGGGTGGACACCGGCTCGTCACCGAGTGCCCCCAGCAGCTGTTTAACCACCGGCTCCTCCGGCATGGACACGGACACGAAGTACTCCCACACGCGCTGGTCTTCCGGGCCGGGCAACAGCACCACCTCGGCGTGGTCGGTGGCGCGCCCCGCGCGGCCGATCTGCTGGTAATAGCTCACCGGCGAGCTCGGCGCGCCCAGGTGCACCACGAAACCGAGGTCCGGCTTATCAAAGCCCATGCCGAGCGCCGAGGTGGCCACCAGGGCTTTCAGCTCGTTGTTAATCAGCGCCTGTTCGAGGCGCTCGCGTTCCTCCGCCTCGGTGCGGCCGGTGTAGGCGGCCACGTTCCAACCAGCGGTCGCCAACGCCTCCGCCAGGTCGTGCGCGGCAGCCACGGTGAGGCAGTAGATAATGCCGGAGCCTTCCACCTGCGCCAGGTACTGCGCGATCCAGGCGGCGCGCTGGGTGGGGTCTCCCAAACGCACCACGTTCAGTGACAGGGATTCGCGGTCCAGCCCGCCGCGGAGCACGCCGGTGCCTTCGCCCAGCTGGGCGACAACGTCGGCCACCACGCGGTCGTTCGCCGTTGCGGTGGTGGCCAGGACGGGGGTGTTGGCCGGGAGGTCGCTGATAAGCAAAGAAATGCGCCGGTAATCCGGCCTAAAATCGTGCCCCCAGTCGGAGATGCAGTGGGCCTCGTCCACGACCAGCATGCCGACGGACTGCGCGAGGTGCGGCAGCACCTCCTCGCGGAAACCCGGCGCGTTGAGGCGCTCCGGGCTGATCAGGAGCAGGTCCAGGTCGTCGACGCCCGCCTGGATCTCCTCCCACTGCGTCATGTTTGCGGAGTTGATCGTGGCCGCCCGGATGCCGGCGCGTGCGGCCGCTTCGACCTGGTTGCGCATCAGCGCGAGCAGGGGCGAGACGATGATGGACGGGCCCTCTCCCGCCTCACGCAGAAGCTTCGCGGCGATGAAGTACACCGCCGATTTACCCCAGCCCGTGCGTTGCACCACCAGCATGCGTTTGCGCTGGTTGACGAGGGAATCGATGGCCGTCCACTGGTCGTCGCGCAGGGCGGCCTGGGGCCCCGCGATGCCCTTGAGAAGTTCGTCCGCTTGTTCGCGTGTCGCAGTCATGGCGCACACCATATACCACGACCCCGACACGGGTGTTCGAACAATGGTACCGTCCGCAACATGCCCGACAAAGAACCCGAAGAACCACTGCAGGAGACCGAGGACTTCGAGCACACGCGCCACAACGCAGAAGAGGAACTTAACCGGATTTATGCGCAACGGAAAGAACTCATGCGACGACTCGCAGAGTCCTAGCTAACCCAGCTCGTCTTCCGCCCAGTCCGCCATATATTCAGCGATGCCCTCCGGATCTGCCAGGAAGTCACGCATCGCCCGAAACGCGAGGGTGTCTTCCACCGCGAGGCCACGATCCATGCCATGCTCACCGACTTCCACGATCTCCGCGCCCGGTACACCCAGCACGATCGGCGAGTGCGTCACCACAATCACCTGCGCGCCCGCCTCCCCTAGCGCGTGCAACTGCGCCACCAGTGCCATCTGCGCCACTGGGGACAGCCCCGATTCGGGCTCGTCCAGCAGATACAGCGCATCCGGGATAAGCCGCGACGTCAGCTCCATCACGGACTCCCCGTGCGACCGGCCGCCGAACTCCGTCACGCGCGTGTGCGTCTCGCCGCGCAAGAAGTACCCGGCCTTCGCGCGCGGCCCGGTCCGCAGCTTAAGCGCGCCAAACATCGGGTCGCGGGGGCCAGACTTACCGACGCCCCACGTTCCGCCTTCCACCGCAAACCCCCACGCCCGCGCAATCCCCTCGAGCAGGGTGGACTTTCCCACCCCATTTCCGCCGGTGAGCAGCGTGATCCGGCGGGTAAACGGGAGGCCGAACTCCGCGACGTAACCTACTGCCGGCGCGTCGAGCGCCCATGCCGGGGCCGCCGCCGGGTCGACCGAGACGTGTTCGATGAACATCATGGCTCCACCAAAAACCGTGCTGTGCCGGCTGGGTCGCGGACGAACTCCTGGGTGGCGGTGACGGGCTCGCAGTCGCGGAAAAGCACAGGCTCCAGTGCGGGCACGGCAAGGATGCGGGCGCCGGGGACGGCAAGCAGCACCGGCGAATGTGTGGCCATGAGCACCTGCGCGCCCCGGCGGGTCAGCGCCGCGAGCAGGCCGAGCAACTCGAGCTGGGAGAAGACCGAGAGGCCGTCTTCGGGCTCGTCCAGGATGACCAGCGAGCCCGGGCTGAAGCGTTCGCGGGCCATGCGCATGATGCCCTGTCCGTGACTGCGTCGGGTGAGGTCGTTCAAACGGTCCTTTGGGCCGAGGGACTCGTGGTATTCGGCGAGGTCGAGGTAGGTTTCGCCGCGCAGGAAGTACACGTCGCTCGGGTTCTGGCGGCGCGTCAGCGTAAGCGAAGCGTGGAGCCGGGAGTGGTCCGCGGCCTCGAAGCGGGCGTGGCGCGATCCGCCCGCGGCGTTGGCACCGGCGGCCACCGCAATGGCCTCTACAAGCGTGGATTTGCCCGAACCGTTGTCTCCGGTGAAGATCGTGGTCTGCGCGAGTTCGAGCGGCCTATCGGCCAACCGACGCACCACCGGCAGGTCGCGGGCATAACCGCCCACCGGCGCGTCGATTCGAGCCTTGGTCACAAACAAAACTACCGCCAGTTCTCCAGCTTCAAGTTGGGCACCCGCGCAAATTCATGATGGTTCGCAGTCACGAGCACCAGATCATTCCGGATAGCCTGCGAGGCTATCCAGAGGTCATTTGAGCCGATGACCTGTCCCCGATTCATTAGGGCAGCGCGGAGCCTGCCGTAAATCACCGCAGTCTCTCGATCAACCTCAACCAAGGGGCAGCCGTGCAATAGGAGGTCGTACACCCGCCGCATGGCCTCCGGCCTGCGCGACCTCTCAATGCCGACCTCAATTTCTCCCAAGACGACAGTCGATAGGCAAAGATCTGAACCCGATAGTGCGCAACTGCGGCGAACAACCGTTGGCTGGTCGCCGCGTTCAATATCGATCCACACATTTGTGTCGAGGAGGTACCGCACCGATTCTCCTAACGCTGCGCGCCGCCATCGAGATCCGGAGGAAAATCCTCTGGCAGATCCTCAACCTCTTCGACCAACCCAGGTTCAATCCCGTTGGCTCGTTGGAACTCGCGCAACCTTGCGACGACATGCCCGAAGGATTCCCCCTCCGGCCGCAGAAGCAAACCTTCCGGCAGCCGCTCGATCATGACACTGTCCGTGTCGAAGCGCAGTGCCGCCGGAATCCTGACGGCCTGGCTGTTGCCCGACATGAACACCGTCGTGCGAACCGGCCTTTCGCGGATAGGTTCGGCCATCGCAATCACCCCTAGGTCACGTGTATATCAGAGGATATACACGCTCCGGCGCTACGACAACTATCTCAAGCCGGCGGGCAGCGGCAGAAGGCCGTCCACCGCGAGCAGCACGCCGAACGCCGTGCCGGAGACCACGCCGATGATGTTCGCGCTGCCATCCGGGTTCACGGTATAGACCGGCGCGCCGGAATCGCCGTGCAACGCCAAGATCAGCACCGCAAGCTCACCCGTGTCCGGGTTCACCTTCAGTACCGGACCGCAGGTGCGCGAGGTGCGCGCGCCGTCCTTGCACACAATCTGGCCCGGCTTCACCGCAGTCACAGGGTGGTAGCCCGCCACGCGGCGGGTGGGGTTGATCCGCTGGACTGCGTCCGACAGCGGGTTTACCGCGCCGATGACTGGGATGTCCACCGCCCCGCCACGGACAGCCGCAGCGTTGGTGACGCCGCCGTCCAGCGGGAACCAGGCGACGTCGCGAAGCGGGCTTCCCAGCGTGTTGTCGCCGCGCATCTCATAACCCGAATCGCGCAGGTCGCCCGAGATCTTCGTGCGGTTATCCGCCGCGTACACCGCCACCGGCACCGCACCACCGATCGGCGCTAAACAGTGGCCCGCCGTCACGCCATACGCCCGCCCGTCGCGGTGCGCCACCGTGTTGAGGGAACAGCCGTAGCGGGAACCGTCGCTATAGGCGACGCGGATGCTGTCACCGGCAAACACAGCCACCGCCTGCGCCGGGGCGGCGAGCCCAACCGCGGTAGCCGTCGCGAGCAGGAGGGACACAGCCAAAGTGCGCGCACGGCGCGCCACGGAAAACGTCATGGGCGGTATTGTATCGGCACACAAAAAGGCGCGGGCCCCACTCCTCACAAGTGGGACCCGCGCCTCAAATGCTGTTGTCGTTGGACTGCGTTATCCGTTCTCAGGCGGAGCAGTCGTCGATAAGCGAATGCTTTATGCGCTTACGACCTCGAAGTTCACCTTGCCCTCCACGGAATCGTGGAGATTGACCTTGACCTGGTAACCACCGGTCTTAGTAACAAGGCCCTTCGGCACGTTGATGCGGCGCTTATCCAAGTTCGGGCCGCCAGCAGCCTTCACGGCCTCAGCAATGTCAGCCGGCTTCACAGAGCCGAACAGCTTGCCGTTGTTAGCGGTGCGCACAGCAACCTTGACGCCCTTGAGCTGGTCGAGCTGGTCACGCAGCTCCTTCGCGTGGTCCAGGTCGCGGACCTCGCGCTCAGCCTGGGCACGCTTAATGTCTTCAATCTGCTTCTCTGCGCCGCGGGTAGCCGGGATAGCCAGGCCGCGCGGGAGCAGGAAGTTGCGTCCGTAACCGTCCTTGACCTCGACGACCTCTCCAGGCTCGCCAAGCTTCTCGACGGCAGCGGTGAGGATCAGCTTCATAATCCTAACCTTCCTTATGGTGAAAAATGCTTGATGTGTGGTTGTCGTTTAGAACGGTGGCTCATCGCCCGCGCCGCCGGAAAAACCGCCGGCCTCAGGGGCGGAACCCCACGGATCATGCTGAGGCTGGGACTGGTTCGGGTTGCCCTGGCCCTGGCTCTGGCCGCCCTGGTTCTGGCCGCCGAAGCCGCCGTTTGCCGGGTTGTAGCCACCCTGGCCCTGGTTCTGGCCCTGGCCGCCCTGGTTGAAACCGCCCTGGTTTCCACCGAAACCGCCGCGCTGGCCTCCCTGGTTGCCGCCGCCGTAACCGCCCGCACCGCCCTCACGCGGATTGCGGGTGACAGACGCGCTGGCGTACTTCAGGGACGGGCCGACCTCGTCGACCTCGATCTCGAACACGGTGCGGTTTTCGCCCTCTTTGGTCTGGTAGGAGCGCTGACGCAGCTTGCCGGTGACAACAACGCGCATGCCCTTGGTCAGGGACTCCGCAACGTTTTCCGCCATCTGGCGCCAGCAGTTGCAGGTCAGGAACAGGGCTTCGCCGTCTTCCCACTGGTTCGTCTCCCGGTTGAAAGTGCGGGGCGTTGACGCAATGCGGAAATTCGCAACTGCGGCGCCGCTCGGGATGAAGCGCAGCTCCGGGTCCGCAACCAAGTTGCCGACAACGGTAATGGGGGTATCGCCTTGAGCCATGTCCTAAACCTTCCTACCTGCTGATCGTGTGGTTTCTGAGCCTACCGGTTCTTACTTATCGGTACGCAGAACCTTGGTACGAACAACGTTGTCGTTCAGGTTCAGCACGCGGTCGAGCTCCTTGACCGTGTCAGCCTCGCACTCGAGGGTGACAACGGCGTAGATGCCCTCTTCCTTCTTGTTGATCGGGTAAGCAAGACGCTTCTTGCCCCACACATCAACGTTCTCCACCTTGCCGTTGTCCTTGCGGACGGTCTCCAGGAACTTATCCAGGGACGGGGCAATGGTGCGCTCATCCTGCTGCGGATCGAGGATGATCATTACTTCGTAGTGACGCACGGACCTCATCACCTCCTATGGTCTTGGTTGTTTCGGCCATCACCCTTGTGGTCATGGCAGGAGGGTCGTTGCGTCAAGCAACCCGAACAGACTACCCCACGGTTTGACCAGCTCAAAAACCCTAGGGTTTCTGGTGGGTGCTGCTCGGGCGCCGCTGACTCCACATTGCGGACAATTCCGCCGCCACCAACTATTGGTGCGCACCCAGCAATCCGCGGCGCGTCGGGGCGGCTGCTCGCAAAAGTTGACGACTCGATTTCGCGACCTGGGGAAACGCGCCGCCTAAACTGGCCGATTGTCAGCTTTTACGAATCCGCGCCGCCGGGACTCCGCATTGCGGACAATCCCGCCACCACCAACTATTGGTGCGCACCCACGTTGTGCACGAATCAACGGGGCGTTTACAACGTCGGAAACGGCGGAAATGCCGATCCCTACAAAATCCGCCTAGTGCGGGTTGGGCACCGCCGAGAAGAGCGCGAGGGAGACCGGGATGACGGTCATGAAGAGGAACGCCACTAAGCCGAAGCTAATCGACGTTCGCTTCCGCCCCATCACCGCAAAGTAGAACGAGGCACTGAACAGGAAAAACGCCACCACGATGGAGGCGATGCCCAGGATTGTGGTGGCGTTCATCGGCTATGCCCTAGCCACCGTGGAGCCGGTGGGCTCGGGCTGCTCGGCGTTGGCCGGGTTGGCTTCGGGGCGGGCCGGAGGGGCGTCGATAGGCAAAGGCTCCTTCCACTGGTACGGCAGCGACATCAGCGGATCGTGGCCGTTGTGGGCGTCGCGGACCTTGTCGCGCCGGCGGCCCAGGATCTGCTGCACCACCAGCACCATAATGGCGATGATGAAGGCGTCGCGGGAGATGATCACCACGTTGAGGAACCACCCCGGCACGCCCAGGTTGTCCGCGCCCATCATGTGCCACATCAGCACCGGCCACACGGCCATGTCCACGACCATCCAGCTCAGAAGGAGGCGCCAGTACGGCAGCGCGAGCACGGCCGGGATGACAAACCACAGGGAGTACTGCGGGCTCCACACCTTGTTGAAGATGAGGAACAGGCCGACGATCAGGCACACCAGCTCCGCGATGCGCGGGGTCTGCGGCGCTTTCAGGCCCAGGATGAGCACGCCCAAGCAGCCCAGCAGGAACAGGATCAGCGTTACGGCGTTGAGGATCACCGGGGCGCCCTCGCCGGAGTCGAAGCCGGTCCAGCCGGTCATGCGGGAGATCACCGCATAGATGGTGGTCCACTCCCAGCCGCGGTCCGTGTTGAGGCGGTTGAACTCGCCCCAGGCGTCCGGGTTGCGCAGGTAGACCGGCACGTTCACCACGAGCCAGGACACCACCATCGCGGCGAGCATCTTGCCAAACGGGGCGAGGTCACGCTTGCGCAGCGCCACCGTCAGGTACGCACCGAGCAGGAAGATCGGCCACAACTTGAACGCGGTGCCCAGGCCGATGAGTACGCCGGCGAGCCAGAACTTCCGGTTGCGCGCTGCCAGCATCGCGGCCACTGCGAAGAAGATCGACGGGATGTCCCAGTTGGTGAACGCATGGACGATCAGCAGCGGCGAACCTGCGACAAGCAGGGTGTCCCAGATGCGGTTGCCCGCGAGCTCGGCGACCATGCGGATCGTGATCACCCAGATGATGGACATCAACAGTGCGGTGACATAGAAGTACCAGCCGGAGTCCGGCAGGAAGTTGTCCACCAGGAAGTAGGTGCTGCGCGACAGCCAGGCCGACAGCTGCTGGAACAGGCCGGCGAGTACCGGGTACTCCATGTAGCGGGTCAGGCCGTCTTCCACCCACGAGTAGTCGTAGACGAAGCCGCCGTTGTCCAGTCCGCGGGCACCGTAGAGCGGAATGATGTCGTTGTAGCAGGCCGCGGTGTACTGGCGGTTGCCGTCCCAGTTGAGCTGGATGATGCCGTTGTCGTCGGCTTTGCCGCCGGCGCAGTGCGCCTTCTGCAGCAGGCCGAAAGACAGGAACACGTAGGCGACGGCGAGGATGGAGCGCAACGGCGTCCAGAAGCGGGCGCGGCCGATCTGGGCGAAGCGCCCCATCGGACCGCCGAGGAATTCCACCCAGCCGCGCGCGAGCGGCTCAGTACGTCCCGGCTGGACGCGGTCCGCCGGATCCGGCCAAGTGATCTGCTGGGTCTGAGTCGACTCGGACATTTACTGCAGTGCTCCCTGGAATTGGTCGAGGACGTCGTTGATTGCGTCGCTGATATTCGGCGCCGGGGCCGGATCCGGCGCAGGCGCGGGCGCGGGGGCCGGAGCAGGCGCGGGCGCGGGGGCCGGTGCAGGCTGCTCGCCAGGTGCTTCCGGCGCAGCCGGGTCTGCCGGAGCCGCCGGGGCATCAGAGCTCGCCGCGGGCGGAGCCTGAGAGGTGTTTCCGGTGTAGCTCGGCGTCGGGTTGGAGTAGTAGCCGCCCAGGCCGGTACCGCCGGAGTAGGGGTTCACGCCCCAGTAGACGGGGTTGGCGTTGGGGAAGCTTTGGAACTCCTGTCCTTCGAGCTCCGTGTCCAGGAACTCCTTCCAGATCTTGGACGGGGTGTTGGAACCGAACATGTTGCCGCCCCACTCGTTGAAAATCGGGGAGGTGTTATCGGCGGTGCCCACCCAGACAGCGACAGCGAGCTGCGGGGTGGAGCCGACCATCCAGGCGTCCTTGTTGTTGCCGGTGTCGCCCATCTGGGCGGTGCCGGTCTTGGACGCGGACTGGCGGCCGCCGGCGAGCACGGCGTTGGAGTAGCCGGCCACGCCCTGCATGGCCTGCAGGGTGTTGTCGGCGACCTGCTCGGCTACACGACGCTCGGTGTAGTCCTTGTCCACCTGGTAGAGGACCTCGCCGTTGGCGTCGACGATCTTCTCCACGAAGTGGGTCGGGTGCATCAATCCGCGGTTGGTCAGGGTGGACATGGCAGTGGCCATGTCCAGCACACGGGACTGGTACTGGCCCAGCACGATGCCTTCGTAGGGCTGGCCGCCGTTCTCGCGCAGGGTCTCGGGGATGCCCGGGATGGACTTGGCCACGCCCAGGGCGTGCGCCATGTCGGCGGTGTCCTGCGTGGTGTTGTCCAGCTCGTCTTGGATGCGCATGTAGGCGGTGTTGGAGGACACGGTGGTCGCCTGGGTCATGGACAGCATGCCGCCGCCACCACCGTCCCAGTTGGTGACGGTGATGTTGCCGGGCAGGTGCACTGGCGACGAGTCGAACATGGACGTCAGCGGGATCCCCTGTTGCAGGGCCGCCGCGAGCGCGAAGATCTTGAACGTCGAGCCCGTTTGGAGGCCGGCGTTGGCGTAGTCCCAGCCGGACGGGTCGTCGCCGCCGTAGTATGCGCGCACTGCGCCTGTCGACGGATCCACGGCCACCGCACCAGTGCGCGCATCCTCCTGCAGGTTGGCCAGGCGCTCGCGAGCGATTCGCTCCATGTTGGCCTGGGACGCGGCGTCGATAGTTGTGGTGATCTGCAAACCGCGGTTGGTCAGGTCGCTTTCGGTGATGCCGAGGGCCTCGAGCTCCTTGATTACCTGGTTCTTGATCAGGCCGTTCGGGCCGGTGGCTTCAGTGTAGGCGGAGTAGGAAGCCGGGTCGCGCGTCTCCGGGTACACCATCCCGGCGCGCTGCTCCGGGGTGACCTTGCCCATCTCCACAAGGCCGTCCATGACGTAGTTCCAGCGCTGCTCCGCAGCTTGGCGGTTCGTCCACGGGTCCAGCTCGCTAGGAAGCTGGATAGAGGCGGCCAGCACGCCGCCCTCCTCGACGGTGAGCTGGGACGCCGGTTTGTCGAAGAATGCGTGCGCGGCGGCCTCGACACCGTAGGCGTTGCGGCCGAAGTACACGGTGTTCAGGTAGGCGCGGAGGATGTCCTCCTTGGACCACTGGTTGGTCATCTTCACGGAGTAGACCAGCTCGTTGGCTTTGCGCTCGTATGAGTGCTCGTTGCCCACCAGCGCGTTTTTCACGTACTGCTGGGTGATGGTGGAGCCGCCGCCTGCCGAGGTGTCGCCGGTGATCTGGCCCAGCGCCGCGCGGGCGAAACCTGTGGGCGAGAATCCGGAGTTGGTCCAGAAGTCGCGGTCCTCCGCTGCCAAGACGGCATCCTGGACCTCCACCGGCACGGACTCCAAGGGGATCTGCTCGCGGTTGCCTTCCGGCGGCACGAGGCGGGCGAGCTCGTTTTCGCCGTCGTTGAAGTAGATCGAGGAGATCTGCGCCGTCTCAATCTCGCCGGGGCCCGGGATCTCAGCCTTGGAGTACTTCCACATGAACCAGCCGACCGGGATCAACGCGAGGAGGAGAAGGAACAGCAAGATAGCCAGTACCCACTGCCACGCGCGGGACTTCTTCTTTTTCTTCACTGCCGTAGTGCCGCCGGACGCCTTCTCTTTGTCAGCGCTCTTGTCGGCGCTTTTGCCAACGCTCTTTTCAGTCACACGTTTTTCCTGCACATTTGCACCCGCCGCGCCCGCGGGGAGGGCAAACGGGCGAGCTACCTACCAAATTCCTACCGGACACCCTACCTGCCCAGTTCGGATTCACACTACTGGTACTGCTGTGACTTCTTGCAACAGATGGTTCCATTTGCACGACGGGCAGACCTCCACCACATGGACGGTCAGCGGCCCCACCTCCGCCACAAGCCGGTCAATCTCTTCTTCGTTCCGCGCGGTGCCTGTGCGCCTGCCCAGCTTTTCGGAGTACACCCAGCGCACGTTGCGCATCGCTTCCCCGCACACGGGGCAGGGCCTGGCGGAATCCTCGCCGTGGTGCTGCGCCGCGGCGCGGAGCAAGAAATCGGCGTCGCATACGTCGTCGATAGGCAAATGCCCCCGTTTGAACTCGCGCAGCCTCTGGCGGCGCTGCCACTCGTGGGACACCTCGTGCTCGTACGTGAACATCCTGGCAATCATAACCCCTGTCCTAGCTGCTAGATTTTGAAAAGGACTTGGAAGAAAGAGGTGTACAGAGGTGGCGCACGACGAACCCTCCGCGGAAGCCATGCGGATCGCGGCGGGCATCCGCCCCGCACTGACCAGCCTGTACGTGGCGTATTTCCGTAACGCGGAAAACTCCGACCTCACCGGCCCGCAGCTGTCCGTGCTGCACCGGCTTGGTTTTCGCGGCCCCACCCGCATTAGCAAGCTGGCCGCGGAAGAGGGCGTGCGCCTGCCCACCGCCTCCAACACCGTCAACCAGCTGGAAAAGCGCGACCTGGTGCGCCGCGTGCGCTCGGTGGACGACCGCCGCGGGGTGTCTGTTGAGCTCACCGATTTCGGCCGCGAGGAACTGGAGCGTGTCGGCGCCGAGCGCACCCGTTCGCTCGCGCAGATGCTCAACGCGCTCGATGCGGAGGCGCTGGAGAAACTGGACGCACTGCCTGGGGTCCTCAACGACCTCGCCCGCGCCTACGCTACGGCGTCTGCGGACTAGCCGCTTTTTTCGTGGCAGGAACACATGTTTATGATGTGTTCATTACCCGAAAACTCGCATACGCGGACCCGTGCCAAGGAGGCAGGCCCTGAGCAGCTCCCCCGGCGCTGACAGCGCCAACTTCCCCAACGTCGCGTTGCCCGTGCGCGTCCTCGTGGGCTGGGACGTGGCAAACACTGAGGCGGTTGAGTTCGCCGCCTGGCTGGGCCGCTCGCTGCCCGTGACTGTGCAGGTCATGTCCAGCGCCCAGTCCAAGTGGTCGAAGTCCCTGCCCAAGGCCTCCAAAGGTCGCAAGAAGCGCATGAAGGAAGCGCAGGCTACCTTCGACACCCGCGTGGAAAAGGCGCTGAAGGAGCACATTCCGCGCTCGCAGTGGTCTGAGGACGTGTCCCGCCTGGTGGACAGCAAGGACATCGTGCGCTCCCTGCACGGGGCCGCAGAGGACTTCGGAGCGGACTTGATTTTGATGGGCTCGCGCGCGAAAACGCCGAAGGGCCGGTTCCGCCCCTCCAGCGTGGCGGACGAGATGATGCGCTCCTGCCCCGTCCCGCTGGGCTTGGCCCCGCGCGGGGTGAAGCTGTCCAAGAAGGGGCTCACCCGCGTCACCTACGCAATTGTGCTTGGCGACGATCCGGTGGCCCCGGACTTCTCCGGCCTGGACTACGCCACCGCGACAGCCTGCAAACTGGGGTTGCCGCTGCGCATCATCGCGTTTTCCCCCACTGCGTACGAGAAGCACACCTCCACCTGGAACGAGCAGACGCTGGGCATGCTGGACCACGCCCGCGACCATGCGTGGGAGCTGGCGGCGACGTTCGCGCCGGAAGTGTGCGACACCTTCGACGTGACCAGTTCCATCTCCGCGGCGAAGAGCTGGAAACGTTCGATCGACTCGGTGAAGTGGAAAAAGGGCGACATCATGTTCCTGGGCACTCAGCCGTCGCCGCAGTTCACCAGCGTGTTTGTGGGCACGCTTGAGGGCGAGTTCATCCGTTACGCCACGGTGCCGGTGGTGGTGTGCCCGCACTCCGGGACGGCGCAGTAAGTTGGGCTCCATGGAGCACCCGGAGAACGACCTTCACTCCCCCGCCGACCGTTTCTCGCGCGTGCGGTCGGAGCCGCGCTCCTTCGACGAGCTCGCGGACCAGCCGGATCCGCTGGAGGTGGACCGCAAAAACCGCCGCTCCACCCGCCAGGCAATCGCGTTTGCGCTGGGCACGGTGGCCACTACCCTACTGTTGGCGCTCATCCTTGCGGTGATCTCGAGGATTCAGGGCGGCCCGCTTTGCGACGATGGCTCCGCCTGGCTCTGCACCGAAACTTGGCGCACGTGGTGGGCTGTCGCCACCTCGATCCCGCCCGTGGTGGGCTTGCTCGGCTGCGCGGTGATCACGGTGCGCAAGCTGAACCGCTACGAGCGGTGGGTGCCCTGGATCGGCGTGTTCTGGATCCCGCTGGTGCCGTTCACCATGGCGTGGCTGATTGTCACGCTGGGGATTTTGGCGACGCAGTAGCGCGCTGGGCACACTCCGCGCAGTAGGGGTTTTTCTCCCGGCAGTCCTCGCAGCTCAGGTACTGGCGGCGGCACTCCGGCTCGTTGGCGCAGTTGTAGAACTGGTTCGTGGCTTCCCCGCAGTGCACGCAATGGCCGAGCTGCACGTAGTCCGGGTCGCCCGGCGCGCCGAACTCGGTGTGCATGCGGTCGTCGAAGACGTAGAGCGAGCCTTCCCACAGCCCGGAGTTGCCGAACTTTTCGCCGTAGCGGACGATGCCGCCGTCGATCTGGTAGACCTCTTTGAACCCCCGGTTGATCATGAGGCTGGAGAGCACCTCGCAGCGGATACCACCGGTGCAGTAGGAGATGACGGGCTTGTCCTTCATCCAGTCGTATTTGCCGGAGTCCAGCTCTTTGATGAAGTCGTGGGTGGTTTCCACATCCGGCACCACCGCGTCTTTGAACCGGCCGATTTCGGCTTCGCGGGCGTTGCGGCCGTCGAAGAACACCGCGTCGGGGTTGTCGGCCACCAGCTGGTTAACCTGCTCCGGGCTGAGGTGCACTCCCCCGCCGACCACGCCGTTTTCGTCCACCTTGAGCTCTCCCGGCGCGCCGAAGGAAACGATTTCCTCGCGGGCCTTGACGCTGAGCTTGGGAAAGTCTTCCGCCCCGCCCTCGGACCACTTGAACTCGATGCCCTTGAAGTACTCGCGGGTTTTCTTGGCGTAGGTCTTGCAGGCGCGGATGTCGCCGCCGACGGTGCCGTTGATGCCGTCTTTGGACACGATGATGCGGCCGGTCAGCCCCAGGCCTTCGCACAGGTCCCGCTGCCACAGGCGCACCGCGTCCGGGTCAGCGATGGGCTGGAACTTGTAGTAGAGCAGGATCTTGCTGGTCATGCCTGGCAGTCTATGTCCACCCAGGCCAGCGGGAAAAGTGGGAGGTAGCCTAGCCCCGCTTCTCCTTGAACGCGAGGGCGTCGCGCGTGTACACGCGGCGGTGGGTACCCACCTTGTGGCCGGGCAGCTTGCCGTCGTCGATGAGCTTGACCACGAACGGGCGCGAGACACCCAGCAGGTTGGCCACCTGCTGGGTGGTCATCTCCTCGTCCGGTTCCGGCGGGCGCACCAGGCGGCCCTCTGCGAGGTCCTCGAGCAGGTCGCGGACCCATACCGCGGTCTGCTTCGGCAGCGTGACGTGGTCTTCCGCTCGCGTGCGTGCGACAGCCAGGTTGTTGTTGAGCTCGGCTAGCGCGTCTTCCACCGGAGAGTGCTGTTCCCGCATGGCCCCGACAATAAACCACAGTCGAAACCAGCGCAATGGTGAGTGTGGAAAACCTTAGCGCTTGTGGTACAGCGCCTTCTTCCAGTACTTCGGCTCCGAGGTCGCCAACACGCCCAGGTTGCGGAAAATGCCCTCGTCCACGGACCCCAGGATGGTGGTGATGTGCGCGTCGCATCCGCGCAAACTGCGCAAATGCTCCAGCGCCAACGCCGCGTCCGGGTTGCTGGATGCGGACACGGACAGGGCGATGAGCACCTCGTCCGTGTGCAGACGCGGGTTCACCGAGCCCAGGTGGCGGGTCTTCAGCGTCTGGATCGGCTCGATGGAATCGGGGGAGAGCAGGTGCACATCGTCGTCGATGCCGGCCAGCAGCTTAAGCGCGTTGAGCAGCACCGCAGCTGACGGGCCGAGCAGGTCGGAGGTCTTGCCGGTGACGATGCGCCCGTCCGGCAGCTCCAGCGCGGCGCCAGGCTTGCCGGTGCGCTCCGCCACCTCCAACGCAGGCGAGACCACCACGCGGTCTTCCACGGAAAGGTCCGCCTTGCGCATGACGTTGAAGTTGCGGTCGGAGACGGTGGAGTCGGCGTCGGCGCGGCGCTCGTCCACAAGCGCGGCGTAGTAGCGGCGGATGATCTCCTGCTCGGCGGCGTGGCGGCACGCAGAGTCGTCGGAGATGCAGTAGCCCGCCATGTTCACGCCCATGTCCGTCGGCGACTGGTAGGGATCCGAGCCGGTGACCTCCCGCAGCAGCGTCTTCAGCAGCGGGAAGACGTCGATGTCACGGTTGTAGGAGGACACCTTTTCGCCGTAGGCCTCGAGGTGGTACTGGTCGATGACGTTGATGTCGTCCAGGTCCGCCGTCGCCGCCTCGTACGCCAGGTTCACCGGGTGCGACAGCGGCAGGTTCCAGATCGGGAACGTCTCAAACTTGGCGTAACCTGCGTCGATGCCGCGCTTGTGCTCGTGGTACACCTGCGACAGGCAGGTGGCCAGCTTGCCGGAGCCCGGCCCCGGCGCCGTCATCACCACCAGGTCGCGGGAGGTCTCCACGTAGTCGTTTCGACCAAAGCCTTCCTCGCTGACCACCTTCTCGGTGTCGTTGGGGTAGCCCGCAATCATGTAGTGGCGCGAGACCTTCAGGCCCAGCCGCGCCAGGCGCTCCACAAACGCCTCGACGTTCTGGTTGTGGCCCTCCAGCTGCGTGACCACCACGTTTTCCACCAAAAAGCCGCGGTCGCGGAACACGTCCACAAGCCTCAGCACGTCGTCTTCGTAGGTGATGCCCAGATCAGCGCGCATTTTCTGGCGCACAACGTCGCCAGCATTGAAGCAGATGACAATCTCCACTTCGTCTTTGATCCGGTCCAGCATCGCGATCTTGTTGTCCGGGGTGAACCCGGGCAGGACGCGGGAGGCGTGGTTGTCGTCGAAAAGCTTGCCGCCCATTTCCAGGTAAAGCTTGCCGCCCACCTCGGCGCGCCGTTTCTGAATGTGCTCGGATTGCATCTGGATGTATTTTTCGCGGTCGAACCCGATCTCATACGGCATGGGAGCAATAGTACAGTCAGCCCCCGTGCCTGAGGGTCATGTGATTCACCGGCTTGCGCGCCGGTTCAACGCGGACTTCCGCCCCGCGCCTATTGCCGCGAGCTCGCCGCAGGGGCGCTTCGAGCCTTCGCTTATCGACGGCACTGCGCTCACCCACGCTTCAGCCCACGGCAAGCACCTGTTTCTGCATTTCACGGACGCGACAGTGCACGTGCATCTGGGCCTGATTGGGAAGTTTTCCTTCGAGCCGGCGGACACGCTGCGCGGCCAGATCCGGCTGCGGCTGGTGCCGGACGGGGGAGCAGGCGATACCGCTGCGCACCTGCGCGGCCCGCAGAAATGCGCCTACATCACCCCGGCGGAGCAGCAAGCGATCCTCAACGCCGCGGGCGAGGACCCGCTTTCTCATACGGCGGACCCGGACTCGCTGTTCGAGCGGGTGCGGCGCTCCCGACGCACCATCGGCTCGCTCATGATGGACCAGGCTTACTTCGCCGGCGTGGGCAACATTTACCGCGCTGAACCGCTGTTTCGCCAGGGTATTTCCCCGTTTACTCCGGGCCGTGAGCTGGGGCGCGAGCGTTTCGACGCCATCTGGTCCGACCTGGTATCGCTGATGGCCGACGGCGTGGCCACCGGGCGCATAGACACAGTGCGGCCCGAGCACGCGCCGGAGGCGATGGAGCGCGCCCCGCGCGAGGACGACCACGGGGGAGAGGTCTACGTGTACCGCCGCGCCGGCGAGCCCTGCTACGTGTGCGGGCACCCGGTGGAAAAGCAGCAGTTCGAGGGCCGCAACTTGTTCTTTTGCCCGTCCTGCCAGGCACTGTGAACCGCGCGTACCCTGGTGCGCATGTACGCCACCACTTACACCGCAGACCAGATCCGGGCCGCGGAAGCACCGTTGCTGGAATCCCAGTCCCGCCCCGATGAACTCATGCAGTCGGCAGCGCACGCGGTGTTCGAGGCGGCGGAGGCGATGCTGGCTGGCGGCGCGGTCGGCCGCACGGGTACCCGCACACTCGTGCTCGCCGGACCGGGCGGCAACGGCGGCGACGCGCTCTACGCTGGTGCCGAGTTGCAGCTCGCCGGCCACCGTGTGGACGCACTGCTCACTGCCGGCCGCGCCCAAGATCGGGCCCTTTCGGCGTTTACCAACGCGGGCGGCACCGTGTTGGAGCAGCTGCCGGACTCTTCTGCGGAGTACTGCCTGGCTATCGACGGCATTACGGGCATCGGAGGGTCCGGCGGCCTGCGTGAAGAGCTCGCCGACGCAGTCGCGTGGCTGCGCGGCGTACAGGTGTTAGCCGTGGACGTGCCCTCCGGCGTGGATGCGGACACCGGCGTGGCGGGCCAGCTGCATGTCACTGCCGACGCCACCGTCACGTTCGGCGGGTGGCGCCGCGCACACGCGCTTGCCCCGGAGTGCGGTGTGCAACTGTTCGCGGACATCGGCCTGCCGGGGCGTCCGCTACACGGTGCTCTGTTGGACACCCTGCCGGAATGGGCGCACGAGGGGCCCGCGCTCGTGCTTGCCAACAGGGCCGTGCCAGGGCCCGGCCAGTGGCCCAGCGGCCTCACTCCTCTTCGTGCCGCGTCGGTCCGCTCCGTCGAGCCGGCCCCCGGAGACGACAAGTACAGCGGGGGAGTAGTGGGCGTCCGCGCTGGCAGTGAGCAGTATCCGGGAGCGGCGCTGCTGGCGGTCGCCGGGGCGCTGTACGCCACGCCGTCCATGGTGCGCTACGTAGGGCCGCAGGCCGCTGAGGTGGTGCGGGCACATCCGGAGGTCGTCGTCACGCAAAAGCTCGAAGATGCGGGACGGGTGCAGGCGTGGGTGTTCGGCCCCGGCGCCGGCACCGACAAGGCGGCCGCGCGCGAGCTGGCATGGATGCTGCGCCAGGAGGTGCCCGTGCTTATCGACGCCGACGGTCTCACGCTCCTCGCTGGACACCCTGAACTGCGCCAACAGGTGGCACAGCGGCAGCAATCGACAGTGCTCACGCCCCACGACGGCGAGTTTGCGCGCCTGCGCAAAGCGGCCGGCGTCGCCGAGAGCACCCGCTTCGAAGAGACTCTCACCCTCGCCGCGGCACTGCGTGCGACCATCGTGCGCAAGGGCCGGATCACGCTGGTCGCGCCGGAGGATGAGCCGCACCTGATCCACGCCGTCGATGCCGGCCACTCCTGGGCTGCAACCCCTGGCTCCGGCGACGTGCTCGCTGGCATCATGGGTGCGCACCTGGCGCTGGCGACAGCACGCACCCCATACGCCGACGCCGCCATAGCGGCCACAACCACCGGGGCGGTGACCGTCCACGCCCTGGCAGCCGCAATCGCGGCCGACACCCCGTTCGGCGAGGCCACCGCCCCCGCCAGCCATATCGCCGAACATATCCGCAACGCGACGGCGGTGATGACCAATGCTTGACGCTGTCGTCGTCGGGGCCGGCCAATCCGGGCTGGCCGTGTCGTACTACCTGCGCAAATACGGCGCGGATTTTGTGGTGCTGGACGCCTCCGAAACCCCCGGCGGGGCGTGGCCGCACTACTGGGACGCGCTCACACTGTTCTCCCGCGCGGAGTTTTCCAACCTGCCCGGCTGGCCCATGCCCCACTACGACGGGTACCCGCCGCGCGACCACGTCGTTAAGTATTTGTCCGACTACGAGAAGCGCTACGACCTGCCCATCCGCCGAGGTGAGCGCGTCAAGCAAGTGCTTCACGACGGCTCCGCCTTCCACCTCAACGGCCACTCCGCCCGCAACGTGGTGATGGCCACCGGCATCTGGTCCGCACCGTTTGTGCCCTTCATCCCCGGGTCGTTCGCGGGGGAGCAGGTGCACTCGGCTCAGTACCGGCGGCCGGAGGATTTCGCCGGGCAGCGCGTCGCTGTCGTCGGGGGCGGAAATTCCGGTGCGCAGATCGTCGCGGACCTCGCACTCGGCGAGGTGGACGTGCAATGGTTCACCCGCCGGCCGCCCGCGTTCATGCCCGAGGATGTCGACGGCGAGCAGCTTTTCCGCCGCAACCGCGAGCGCTTCGTCGCCATCTCACGCGGCGAGGACGACCCCGGAGGCGCCGACTTCGGCGGCGACATCGTCCTCGTCCCCGAAGTCCGCCGCGCCCGGTCACTCGACCTGCTGGACGCCGAACCCATGGTCGAGTCGTTGGACGAGCTGTCGGATTTCGACGCGCTGATCTGGGCCACCGGCTTCCGCCCCGCGCTGTCGCCCGTCCGCGGTCTGGAGCGCAGCCTGGACACGCCGGGCCTGTTCGTACTGGGGTTCGACTCGTTGAACGGCCCGGGTGCAGGCACCATCGGCGGTGTGAGCCCCTTCGCCCGCGACATCGCCTCGCGCATCGCGGGGAGAGCCTAGCGCTGTCCGCCACGGGCGCCGGCCGCGCCCCGATCAACACCCCGATCGCATAAAAAACGTCGATACCTTTGAATTACAAGTGTGCAAGTTACCCCTTGACAAGCGAAAACGCCCCCCAAAGGGCGTATCAAAACCCAAAATCTACCTTTTATTTTGCTTAGAAGGTTGAGTTAACGTTCCGGCAACCTGCACTTTCCCCGAATTTAAACGGCCCGGGCCGTATAAGAGAGCCATGTCACCTACCTTTCGAATGCTGAATAGCGCCCCTCCTGCGCTACGCTAACGGTATGTTAAAAAATCGGAGGATAACAGCGCTCACATGCGCAGTCGCAACTGCAGCGGCGGCGCTTGTCGTGCCTTCCGCCGGTGCCGCTACCGTGGGCGAGCCCAGCGAAGGCGTGTGCTCGCTGAAGGTAAATGACCGTGAACGTAAGTTCATTGACTTGCTCGACCGCAGTGTCGGCATCGGCGCAGTAGATGAGCGGACCCGCTGGGCTTCCGCGTTCGAACAGTTGTACCCGACCGCTTCGGATACCGTCGCGCCGTTTTTGGAGCTGTACACCGGCTCCTACGTGACCTACTTCAACAGCAATCTCGAAGCCAACATCGAGATGTGGGCGCAGCGTGTCGCTGAGGACACTGGCGCAGACATCGATTCTTCCCGCGCGTACTTCACGCAGGTGTGGAATTCGGCTGCGGTCAGTGACCACCAGGCGTTCGACATGACCAAGTACTGGGACATCGTCGATAACGCTGTGCAAAACGGCGAGATCACGGTGCCAGCCCGGGACGGCTTCTCGGAGTTCGCGCTCATTCCAGATCGCGATGGGCTGATTAAGCAGCAGTCTCGTGATTACCCGGCGATGCCCAAGGACCAGGTTGAGGCGTGGGTTGATGCCTACGAGCAACTGCCGGATGTGAAACAGGCGCGTCGTGTGGCTCGGTTGATGGTGGCGTTCGAGGAGGCTCGTAAGACCTGCGCCGAAGGTGGCGGCAACGCACTGCTGCCTACCGACGGCCCGAACCCGGACGCCACGACCACCACGCCGACGACGAGCACCTTTGAGGTGCCGAGTGGAGAGGCCGGCAGGACCAGGGACACTGTGACCCACACGCTTGTCAACGGCAACGTCACCGCGACGGTGACCACCGACTCCGACAGGATGACCAGCCTGACGGTGTCCCAGACCACCCACAGGACGGAGCAGACCGCGGGCACCACGTCCGGCGGCTCCTCCGTGAGCACGGGTGCGGTCATCGGTGTGATCGTGGCGATCCTGGTGGCCCTTGGCGCCGCAGGCGCAGCGTTTGCGCTGTCTGACCAGCAGCCGTAACTTAACCGGGTGCCCAACACCGACCAGACAGCCAAGCTCCCTGTCGTCCCGCTGGCGGCGATGAGTTTCGCCGCGTTCGTGTACGTCACATTCGAGATGTTCGCCATCGGCCTGATTTCGCCGATGGCGCGCGATTTACACGTTTCCGAAGGCCAGATTGGCCTGCTTATGAGCGTGTACGCCGGGCTGGTTGCGGTGGTGACCATTCCGCTGATGCACGTCACGCGGAAGGTGGACAGGCGCTACCTGCTCATTGCGACACTGGTCTTTCTCCTCGGCGGCATTGTCCTGCAGGCAACGGCAACAAGCTACGCCACACTGGTGGCGGGCCGTGTGACCGCGGCGTTGACCCACGGTCTGTTCTGGTCGCTGGTCAACCCGGTCGCCGCCCGCATTGCGCCGCCGGGGCAGATGGGTAAGGCGGTCGCCGCAGTGTCGTTCGGTTCGACGCTGTCGATGGTGGTCGGCTCGCCGCTGACCACGGCAATGGGTTCCGCGATTGGCTGGCGCGCCTCCACCTGGGTGCTCGGCGCCGCGGTAGTCGGCGCATTGGTCATGCTGGTGATCTCCCTGCCCAGCCTGCCCGCTAGGCCACCGGCGCAGCAGACCGGCGCGCAGGCGACGAAATCGGCCATCCCGTCCCTGGTCATCTACCTGGTGCTGGCGGTGATGGCCATCTTTGTCACCTTCACCTACCTGGCCCTGCTCATCGAGGCCACCGCCGGCCACCGGTTCGTGCCCTACGGTGTGGCTGTCTACGGCATCGCGGGGCTGGTCGGTGTGACCTTGTCGGGCCGGCTGGTGGATGCGCGCATGATCCGCCTCAACGGCATTGCCACGGCCACGCTGGTGGCCTCCGGCATCGCGGGGCTGCTCGCGCTGCACTACAGCACGGGGATCGGCATGTTCGCGGTGATCGTCGTCTTCGGCATCGCCGCGGGCGCGCTGCCCACGGTGGCCACCACGATCTTCCTGTTTGCGAGCCAGCGCAACCAGGATTTGGTCAGTTCGGTGTACGTGGTGACCTTCCAGGTGGGCATCGCGTCCGGCTCGGCGCTGGGTGCTGCCACGGTGGACCTGGGCTACTTGGGCGGCACGTTGCTGTCCACGGCCGTGCTCGGCGCGTTGGCGTTTACCGTCATGGCCACGCGCTCCCGGTCCCTTCTGCGGTAGCGCGCGGGTTCTATGAACCGCCCTGCGGTTTCCAATTCGACGTAACGGCGTAGGAACTCCGCGGTCTCGCCGGCGACATAGGTGCGCTGTCTCCACTCTGGCACGCGGAAGATGCCGTGCGGCACGCGCACCAGGTCGCGCCCACGCAGCATCGTCGAGCCCATCTCCTGCAACGAGGTCACAATGAACGCATCGCCGATGGCGTACGCCACGACGTTGCTGTCCAAAGCGCGCAGCTTTTCGACGGCACCCCGGCCTGCCAGCCAGTATCCGTCGCCGGCCGTCAGGGCGTCGTCAGGCAGTTGCGGAAGGGTGCGCACCTGGGGCCCGCACGACGAAAGCCCCGCCCTCCGCTCGATCTCCCTGGCAAGCAGGGCGGGGTCCAGCGGGGCGGGGCCGGGGGCGCAGTAGAACACTTACGCCAGTTTAGGCGTAGGCGGGGGCGTTGACGCCGAGTTCGAAGACTTCGTCGGTGCTCTCGATCAGGGAGCGGTCGTGGGTGACAAAGCCGCAGGCGATGCCACGCTCCGTGGTGAGCTGGCGCAGCAGGTGCACGATCTCCTGGGAACGGTCGGCGTCGAGGGCGGCGGTGGGTTCGTCGGCAAGCAAAAGCGCCGGCTCGCCCATGAGCGCACGCGCAATGCCGACGCGCTGGCGCTGGCCGCCGGACATCTCGCCGATGCGGCGGTCGCCCAGGCCCTCCAGGCCGACGGTGGCCAGCAGTTCCTCGGCCCTGTCCCTTCGAGGACGCAGTCCTCGAATGTGGTCGGTGACCAGCAGCTGGTCGCGCACGTTCAGCGCGGCGATGAGGTTGGCCTGCTGGAAAATCATGCCGATCTTGTCGCGGCGCACGTCGTTGTCCACCACCTCGCCGTTGAGCTTCGCGGTGCCGGAGTCCGGTGTGATCAGGCCGGCTGCCACGGACAGCAGGGTGGACTTGCCGGAGCCGGACTCGCCGACGATGAAGGTCATCTCGCCGGGCTTGGCGGTGAACTCCAGGTGGTCCAGCACGGTGCGCATTTCCCGGCCGTCCTTGAATGCGACGGTGACATCGTTGAGTTCGAGCATTACGCGACACCTCCAAGAGCCGCTTGAGGGTTAACTTTCGAGATGGAACGGGTGGCGATCAGGGCGCCGACCATACCCAGCGCCCAGATGGCCACCGGGGGAGCGATCGCGGTGAGCGCGGTGAGGGAGAACGGTGCGCCGCCCTGCATGAGCAGGCCGAGGCCGAAGGCCGCGACGCCGCCGATGAGCGCGCCGATGCCCAGGATCACCGCGGCCTGGCCGAGGGCGTCCTTGAGCAGGTAGGAGTTGGATGCGCCGATGGCCTTCAGGATGGCCAGGTCGCGGGTGCGCTGCATCGTCCACACGGTGAGGAAGGCGATGATCACCAGCGCGGCGATGGCGTAGAGGAAGCCCTGGATGAGCTTCAACGAGCCCTGCTCCGAGGAGTACGCCGGCAGGCCGTCGAAAGCCTCCTTCAGGCCCACTCCTTCGTCGACCTCGTGGTCCGCCAACAGCACCGAACCGTCGGCGTCGGTGTGCATTGCGGCCTGCCAGAAACCGGTGGGCACCCACAGGACGGGGGAGTGGGAGAACGCGAGGTCCTCGCCGATGGCGCCGACGGTGATGTCGTTGCCCGCGACGGTCACGGTCTCGCCCTCGCCGACTTCGAGGGAGGGCGCGGCCACGGCTTCGTCGGAAAGCTTTTGCCCTCCGGGAAGCTCGGTGCCCTTCGGCAGTGACAGGATGGCCACGGCCGCGTCCTCGCCGTTGCCCTTGGTCATAAGCATCTGGCTGGCGCCGAGCGGGGTGAGCCCGTCGCGCGCCTCGACGCGGGAGGTGGTGAACGAGATGTCTTCCGGGTCCTGGAAGACCACGGACTGCGGGTCCAGCGCCTCAAGCGCGGACGTGTTTTGCTTACCCAGGCCGGCGGTCAGGCCCGTGAGCACGACCACCAGCAGCGTAATCAGCGCCACGGTGCCTGCGATCAGCCCGAAGCGCCCCTTGGCTGACGTGATTTCTCTGATTCCTACGAACATGGCCTCAATCCTGCCGTTGACCTGCACTGCTCCACATCGCGCTGGCGGTTGAAATCCCGGTCAACCGATCGGTTGATCTACGCTCAGACGCATGTTGTCCACCACCCGTCTGCTCGATTTTCTGCGCGTGAGCCTGCACGTGCTCGTCGCCGTGCTGCTTGCGGTGGGGTTTATGGGGCAGTTGCGTAGCGACGCACCCCTGGCAGCTCTGGCCCTGCCCCTGGTGTTCGCCTGCGTGTACATGGCCGGCACCGTCTGGCACTTCCACGGCAAGGGCTACCCGAGGTGGGCGCCCTACGCCTGGCTCGCGGTGGTCTCGGCGCTGTGGGTGGGGCTGGTGCAGATGTCCGAGGAGTTCGTGTGGCTGGAGTTTCCGCTGGTCATGCTGGCCTGCGTGCTGTTGACCACGTGGTGGGAGCTCGCGGCCGCCGCGGCGTTTTTGGCCGTTGCGCTGTCCGCCACCGCGCCGGGCGGCGGGGCCGGCGCGGTCATCGGCCCCACCATCGGCACCGTGCTGGCGGTGATCATCGTGCACGCCTACCAGGCGCTGCGTGCGGAGGCGGACCACTACCGGCAGATGGCCGAAGACCTCAAGGCCGCCCAGCGCGAAGCGGCAAAGGCCGAGCACGCCGCGGGCGTGGCGGAGGAGCGGGCCCGCCTGGCACGCGAGGTGCACGACACCATGGCGCAGGGTTTGAGCTCCATCGTGTTGCTGGGACGCACGATGGACAAGCAGCTCACTCAGGGCGACCCGGCGCGGGAGACGCTGGACGTGATCCGCTCCACCGCCTCCGACAACCTGGCGGAGGCGCGCCGCTTCGTCGCCGAGAACTCCGCCAACGCGAAAGCGAACACCCCTGCGCGCGAGACGCTGCCGGTGCGCCTGGAGCGCCTGGCCCGCCACGCGCAGGACCGCCAGCGCGCGCTCGACGAGCAGCTGGAGGTTCGCGTCCACGCCGTTGACCTGCCGGAACCCTGTGCGTCGGTGGCGGAGCGCGTCGTGCGCGAAGGTTTGAGCAACATCGTGCGCCACGCCGGCGCCTCGTCGGCGGTGGTGACCGTCGATAGGCTTGGTGCGACCGCAACCATCGACGTATTCGACAACGGCCGGGGCATCACCGGGCCCGAGGGCTACGGCCTGAAGGGCCTGCGCGCCCGCGTGGAGGAGGTCGGCGGCGAGCTCACGGTGGAGGGCAACGTCCTCGCCGCAAGACTGCCTGTGGAGGAGAACGGATGACACTGAACGTCATGCTTATCGACGACCATCCGGTCGTCCGCGCCGGCCTGCGCGCCGTGCTGAATTCCTTCGACGGCGTGGAAGTCGTCGCCGAAGCCTCCGACGGCGACGCCGAGGTGCCCGAGGGGGTGGACGTGGTGGTCTCCGACATCCAGATGCCCGGCGCGGACGGCATCGCGCTGACGCGCCGCCTGGTCGCCGCCGGCGGGCCGCCGGTGTTGATCCTGACCACCTACGACACCCAGGCCGACGTGGTCGCCGCAGTGGAGGCTGGGGCAATGGGCTACCTGCTCAAGGACGCGCCGGAAGAAGAGCTGTATGAGGCGGTGCGGAGCGCGTCGCAAGGCAAAAGAGTGCTCTCGCCGCAGGTGGCCAACGTGCTGGCGGACCGGCTGGTCAACCCGGCCGAGACGCTTTCCGCGCGCGAGATTGAGCTGCTGCGCGCGCTGCAGACCGGCGCCTCCAACAAGGAAATCGCCCAGCAGCTGTTCATCTCGCAGGCGACAGTGAAGACGCACCTGATCCACATCTACTCCAAACTCGGGGTGGACAACCGCACCGCGGCCGTGGAGGAAGCCCGGCAACGCCGGATCATATAAGCTGGCCGCCATGTCATTCATCGAGCTGAACGCTGGCCCCTGGCGCGGGGTCGCTTTCCTCATGGGCCTCGGCGGGCCCGACGACACTCCCGCGGGCTGCAAATCCTTCGCCTGGCGGCACGACGGCTCCGCACGCCTCGGCGGTGTGCTCGAGCGCGCGCAGGTGCAGGTGCTGATCAGCGATGAAGCGGTCCCCGACAAGGTCCAGCGCGCCCAACCGGACGCGTTTGGCCTGCGCAGCGTGACCACCGAATCCGCGGGCGAGGCCTTCGTCTTCGCCGGACGCATGTTCGGCCGCACCGGCACCGTGGAAACCGACGAGCCCTGCGTGGCAGCACAGCTGACCATCGCGCCGGAAACCGAACTGGCGGTCACCGTGTACGAGGAGTTCGAGTACGCCGTGGTTGCCCCCGACGGCGACATCACCGTCAACAACACCCCGGTGCCGCCGAACTCCGCAGGCATGCTGGACGCCGGCCACCGCACCCTGGGGCTGAAGAACCGCTCCGAGAACATCGCCCACGTGCTCATCCTGGGCGGCCAGCCGGCGTAATTACCCCGGCTTTGCAGAGACATATGCCACACCCTGCGCATTCACCCTGCGGGGTGCGGCTTCACGCTGCATAATCGCAGCGTGCTTTATATTTTCTTTGCCATTCTCGCCGTCATCGCCGTCGGCTATTTCATTGCCAAGAAGGTCCACGCGGCCTCCTCCATCTTCGCCGTCGGCGTGCTGCTGCTCATGATCGCCGCAGCTACCGGGCGCATCGACCACTCCACCGCGGACATCGAGTCCTCCGGCAACGCGTTCTACGACGAGCTGTTGATCATCGAGTCCCTGTTCAAGTCCCGCTTCGCCGGCACCGGCATGGCGATCATGGTGCTGTTCGGCTTCGTCGGCTACATGCGCCACATCGGCGCCGACGCCAAGACCGTGGTGGCGCTGTCCAGCCCGCTGCGCCGCTTCCACGGCTCCTACTGGCTCGTGCCCATCGGCTTTGCCGTCGCGACGCTTTTGTCTTTCGTCGTGCCTTCCGCCAGTGCGTTGTCGCTGCTGCTGGTGGCCACGCTGATGCCCGCGTTGATCGCGGCGGGGCTGACGCCGCTGACCGTCGGCGCGATCGTGGCCACCGCCTCCACCATCGCCCCCTCGCCGCTGGAGGCCGGCCTGATCCAAGGCGCGGACCTGACCGGCATGTCGGTGACCGAGTTCACCTTCGGCAACGTGGCCAAAGCCACCATCCCCGCGCTAGTGGTCATCGCGTTTACCCACATGTGGTGGCAGCGACACTGCGACAAGAAAGACCTGGTCAAGTCCGGCGCTGGCGCGTCGGACGCCGAGCTTGAGGCAGCCAGGGACGACGAGTCCGACCGCCGCATCCGCGAAGCCGTGGAACGTGCCGAGGGCCTGCCCGGCTTCTACGCCATCCTGCCGTTGCTGCCGCTGCTGCTGATCATCGTCTCCGCGCTGCTCAACCGCCTCGGCATCATCTCGTTTGAGGCCGGCATCCTGCCGGTGACCGTGGTGTCGCTGATGGTCACCATGATCATCGAGGCGATCCGCCTGCGCGACGTCAACTACGCCGCCGACTCGTTGCAGGAGTTCTTCAAGGGCCTCGGCGAGGGTGCGGCCGGCGTGGTTTCCCTCATCGTCGCCGCCGCCATCCTGGTGGAGGGCATCACCCAGATGGGCGTGATCGAGGGCCTGACCAACCTGGCGCAGGCCTCCTCCGGCGCCGCCGTGCTGATGGTGCTGGTGTTCGTGCTGGCCACCGCCACCATGGCGCTGCTGACCGGCTCCGGCGTGGCGCCCTACTTCGCCTTCTCCGAGATGGTGCCGGGCATCGCGGCGGACTCCGCCGTGTCCGCCCCGCAGATGCTCACCTCCATCTGGGCCGCCTCCAACACCATGCGCCAGGCCTCCCCGGTCAACGCCGCGGTGCTCATCGTCGCGGGTGCGCTTCAGGTCAACCCGATTGACGTGGTCCGCCGCACCGCCGTGCCGCTGACCGCGGGCGCGGTCACCGCCGTGGTGTGCGCCTTCCTGTTCGTGGTTTAGGCCGTAAGGTTGCCGGTATGACCGTTTCAGTGCTCATGATCGTGGAGGGCACCTCGCCCGAAATTTCCCGCTGCGTCAACGTCGAAGAGACCATGACGCTGGGCGAGCTCTCCCAGATCATCGACGCCTCCCTCGGTTTCACCGGCGCCGCCACCCACCTCTACGTCAGCCAGGAAGGCGCGCAGCGCTCCGTCTACACCGCCGCGCCCGGCCCCGGCGAACACCAGGAAAACGAGCTCACCGTCGCCGAGATGCGGCCCATGACCTACGTCTACGACCCGGCGGCCAACTGGAACATCCACGTCGAGGTTCTGGGTCCCTCCAACATCGAGGGGCCTACGCCCATGCTTATCGACGCAGCCGGGCCCGACGTCGTCGAAGCCTGCTCGGGGCCAGAGCTGATGACCACCTTCCGCCACCAGGCCCGCCTTTTGGCCGCCGGCATCGAGCCGGACCTGGAGACCATCACCCTGATGTTTTCCTACCTGCCCGTCATGCCGCCGGAGCGCATGCTCGACCGCATGACACAGGCAGACCCGGTGTCCGTGGCCACCCGCATCGGCAACGTGGCCGAGGAGATGTTCTTCGACGAAGTCGCCGCCGCCGATGAAGGCGCCGATGGCCCCGGCCTGGCTCAGCACTTCGACGACTTCCTCCAGTCCCGCCCGGATCTGCTCCAGATCATCGACATGGACCCGCACCCGGAGCGCAACCCCACCATGATCAACGCCGTGACCGAGTTCTTCGGCGAAATGCTCGGTGGGCCGGACGGGGTAGAGGTTCCCGACGTGCCGAGCATGCCTGGTCCGCCGGCGGTACAGAGCGTGCCGGGCGTGCCTGGCTTCCCCAGCTTCGGGCCAGACTCCTTCGACGATCTACCCGATCTCACCGATGTTTTCGCCGAGCTCATGCGCATTTTCTCCCCCGGGGTGCCGTACGAGCACGGGGGGATGCCTGCCTCGTTCGCCGTGGAAGTGCGCGACCTGACGGAGCTGCCGTTTCCCAACACTGTCGCTGACCTGCTCCTCGACGCCCGCCTGCTGAAAAAGCGCGGCGGCGAGCTGACCCCCACCAAAGCAGGCCTGGCTTTTCTCAACCACGACAACCCTATTCCCAAGGCCGCCGACAACATCCGACTCGGCTTTGAAAAACTGATGGGCGAGGAAATGTGGCGCTCCATCGTGGAGTGGGTCGTCGACGACGAACCGCTTAACCCAGAGGCGGAGAGCTGGCTGTTCTGGCTGGAGGCTTTCGGCATCCTTCGCGAAACCGCCCCTGCCCAGATTTTCTGCACCGAGCAGGGCCTGCAGCTGCTGGAGCTGCACTACGACCACTACACCAGCGGTCGGCGCTCGTAAAAGTTAACGGCTCGTTTTCGCGACCTGGGGGAACGCGGCGCCAAAATCGCCGAGTCGTCAACTTTTACGAAAGCGAGCCCGCTGACACCACCAGGTACAGACCCAGCCCGCCGGTGCCGAGCGTCATCGCGCTCAACAGGAACACGGCTGCGGCGTTGGGTTCGCTGCGCTCGTCGGCAAGCGCGGATGCCTCGAAGCGGTACGCCCGCCGGTTCAGCGCCACGATCACCAGCGCACCCGCGGCCAACGCCACCGCCGCCACCACGATCAGCGCGGGGTAAGCACCGGCCCACCGCAAAAGCGTCGCCGCACAGACGAGCATGGCCAGCGCGGTGCGCGTCCAGCTCATGGCGGTGCGCTCGGGCTGCAGGCCGGGGTCGGCGACGGCGATCATGCGAGCAGGCTCACCGCCACAACCACCGCCGCGACAAACACCACCACGCACAGGACGGGGATGATGGCGGGGGCGGGCAGGGGCTCGTCGTGACGCAAGGCCCGCTCGATGCGCACCCAGCGCACCGCGGCACCTGCGGAAATGGCCATCGCGATCAGGATGACCGCAGCGGCTGCGACTCGGCGCACGCCGGGGTCGATGCCGGGCAGCTCGAACGCCTCGAGCGCGATCCCGCCGGCGAGAAACGCCAGCGCGGTGCGGGTCCAGGCGAGGAAGGTGCGCTCGTTGGCGAGGGTGAAGCGCGGGTCGGGCTCCCCGCCGTCGGGGAAGACCCGCCTGGTAAACCATCCGCGCTCGCTCATGCGCTCAACCCTAGCGCCGCCCACACGGTGAGCACTACCGCGCCAGCCGCCGCGATGCTCCACAGCACCGTTGCGCGATTGCTTTTCGACGTCCCTCCGGCCACCCCGGCCCCCAGCGCCGCCCCGGCGGTGTTGCAGAGCACGTCGTCAGTATCGCTGTAGCCCCACGCGAACATGTACTGCGCGACCTCGATTCCGAGGCTGCAGACAAGCCCCACCAGCACCGCTTTGGGTACGGAGCCGCGGTATGCGATGAATCCGACCGGGGCGAACAGCGCGATATTGCCGAACAGGTTCAGCCACGGCCCCCACCACACGCGCGCGTGCTCGAAGGTCTCCAGCGGGTTCAGGCGTACCTGGCTGAGCTGGTGCGCCTCCGCCGACCACAGCCCAGGAATGGACACGAACGCCTTTCCCACCGTGAACGCGAGCACGACCAGGGCAGTCACGACCACCGCCGCGACGTGGGCGGCGGCGTTGTTGGTTTTGCTCGCTGGTTTCACCCGGCCCACCATAGTGTCGGCCTATGCTGGCGACCATGAACCGCAGCTTGATTGTCACTGAAAATGGACCGGAGATCGTAGAGCCGCAGGCGGCGTTCGCGGGTGAGGGCGACACCCTGATCAACGTGAGCCACTCCTCGGTGAACTACAAGGACGCGATGGCGCTTTCGGGCAATCGTGGCATCCTGCGTGAGCTGCCGACGGTGCCGGGCATCGACGCCGTGGGCACCCTCGAGGACGGCACGCTTGTCACCGTCAACGGCCGCGGCATCGGCGAGCGCCGCCACGGCGGCTACACCCCGCAGATGCGTATCGACGCTAAAGACATCACCCGCGTGCCGGAGCGCTTCACCGCGGAGGAAGCCGCCGCGATCGGCACCGCCGGCTACACCGCCGCCCTTTCGGTCGCAGGTCTGGAGCGGGCCGCACTTTCGCCTATCGACGGCCCCGTGCTCGTCACCGGTGCCACCGGCGGCGTCGGCTCCATTGCTGTGCAGCTTTTGGCCGCGCGCGGATATGAGGTGTGGGCGTTGACCGGGCGCGTCGATAAGCATGGCGCCTGGCTGAAGGAACTCGGCGCCGCCGAGGTGCTCGACCGCGCCGACTTCTCCGAGCCCGGCAAGCCGCTGCAGAAGGCGCGCCTGGCGGGCGTGGTGGACACCGTCGGCTCGACCGTGCTGGCCAACGCACTGACGCAGCTTCGCTGGGGCGGGGTCGCCACCGCGTGCGGCATGGCCGCCGGCAACGACCTGCCCGCCAGCGTCCTGCCGTTCATCCTGCGCGGGGTGCAGCTGGTGGGCATCAACTCCGTCGACGCGCCGAACGACATCCGTGACGAAGCCTGGGCGCTCCTCGACGAGTCCGTAGACACCAACGCCATCCGCACCGAAGAAGTCGGTTTGGATGGCGTCGTGGAAGTTGGGCGTTCGCTGCTCGATGGCGGGTGGAGCGGACGCGCCGTCGTTAAGCTGTAGCTTCTTTGGGCACCGGACCGCCGGAGATCTGGCGGTACGCGTGCGCCGCAGCCAGCGTCGTTGCCGGCGCGGTGACCACAAGGCCGATGAAAAACAGCGCCGCACCAACGATGTTGACCAAAAAGGCCAGCACCACGAAGCCCAAAATCTTCAGGTAGTTCGACGCTCCAGCCTTGAACCCGCCGGAAAAAGCGTTACCGAACGAGCCGTTATTATCCGCCGCGTACCACATCTGGAACATGAAAAACGGCGTGACCAAAAGGCCAATCACGCCCGTGACAGCCAACGCGCCCAGAATCGGACGCACCAGGTTCCACATCTCCTCCGGGGAGACATTATCCGGGTTATCCGGCAGCGTTGCCGGATCAATGGAGGTCAGCGCGCCGAACGCGAGCACCATGAGGAGGATCGTGGAAATAATCCCGGCCACGACGCCGATCAGCGCCGCCACACCCAGCGTCTTGCCATACGCCGGGGCCTTCGCGTCGTTGTAAGTCAGCTGCTTCACCAGCGTCTGCTGCAAGGCCACGCCAAGCATCCACGGGATAAACGCCAACATGCCGATCAGGCTGATCATCGAGCCCGCGCCCGGCAAAAACTGGCCCAGCAACGCTAGCGCCGTGTACACCACGCCCAGCGGGATCCACAGCTTCGCGTTGGAGAACACGGCCTTCGTGCCCCAGGTCAGCGCCTCGATGATCTCGAGCTTGCCCGTGCCCTTCACGTGGAACCAGCCGTTCGACGCCGGGTCGTTGATCGGGTGCGGCGAAGCGCCGTCGCCGGGGAGGTTGTCCGTGAGCTGCTGGCCGTGGAAACGCAGCGCCGAGGCGCCGGCCATCGACGCCGCGGTGTTCACCTCGAAGGCGTCGTAGCCCTGGCCGGGCTGGTTTTGATCAGCGTAGTTGTCGCCGGTGTACTGCGGGTAGTTGGTCGATCCGCGCTGCGCGCCGTAATTTCCCTGGCCGCCGGTGCCGTTTTCCGGGTGGCTGCCCTCCGGATGCTCCGGGTACGGCTCGAAATCGCCGCCGTTGTAAGGGGTAGACATGCACTCATCCTTCGTGATCGTTGGTCGCGTTCACTTGGGATTTTATCAGTCACACCAGTCACAGACCTGGGTGGCGGGCGGGGGCTCCGCGGCAGCTGGGCGGCCAGGGTCCTGACAGATTACGCCAGCCGTTTGCGTCGACCTGGGGTTTGCGGGTCGCCTGACAGATTCAGCCACGATGTGTCAGCGGCGGTGGCGCGGGGCCGTTGGCCCGGGCTCTCGAGGCGAATTTGTTCACCCCGCCGTGAACAAATCGGCGGGGGAAGCTCGGCGACCTGGGGAAAGTGAACAGCTCAACCGCTCAAGGGGGATTTGTTCACCAGGGGAGGCCCGGCGGGTGAACAAATTTGCAGGGGAGGGGCCAGACCCCGCCGGCCCCGGCCCAGAGCCCCTACTTCACCACCAGGTTGACCATGCGACCCGGGATGGCGATCACCTTGACTACGTTCTTGCCGGCGACCAGGTCGGCCACGCGCTCGTCGGCAAGTGCGGCGGCTTCGAGGTCGTCCTTGGTGGCGTCGGGGGTGACGTCGATGCGCGCCTTGACCTTGCCGTTGATTTGGACGGGGACCTCGACGGTGTCGTCAACCAGCCACTGCTCGTCGAACTCCGGGAAGGGCTCGAAGGTGATGGTCTCGGAGTGGCCCAGCACCGACCAGAGCTCTTCGGCGATGTGCGGGGCGAGCGGGGAGACCATCTGCACCAGCGGCTCGACGGCGGCGCGCGGAGCGCCGGAAGGGTACGTCTTGGTCAGATAGTTGACGTACTCGATGAGCTTGGCGGCGACGGTGTTGTCGCGCAGGTGCTCGTAGTCGTCGCGCACGCCGGCGATGGTGCGGTGCAGCGCCTTGAGGTCGTCTTCCGTCAACGAAGCGTCCACCACGGAGACCTCGCCGGACGCCTCAGAGACCACCAGACGCCACAGGCGCTGCAGGAAGCGGTGCGCGCCGACGACGTCCTTCGTCGCCCACGGGCGGGAGGTGTCGAGCGGCCCCATGGACATCTCGTAGACGCGCAGGGTGTCGGCGCCGAAGTCACGCACCACATCATCCGGCGCGACGGCGTTCTTCAGCGACTTGCCCATCTTGCCGTACTCGCGGTTGACTTCGGCGCCGTCGTAGAAGAACTTGCCGTCCTTTTCCTCCACCTCAGCGGCCGGGACGTACACGCCGCGCGAGTCGGTGTAGGCGTAGGCCTGGATGTAGCCCTGGTTGTACAGGCGGCGGTAGGGCTCCTGGGAAGTCACAAAGCCGAGGTCAAACAGCACCTTGTGCCAGAAACGCGCGTACAGCAGGTGCAGCACGGCGTGCTCGACGCCGCCGACGTAGAGGTCCACACCGCCCGGGTCGTTCGCGCCGTGCTCGTCGGGGTGCGGGCCGGTCCAGTAGCGCTCGTTCTCAATGTCCACAAAGGCGTCGGCATTGGTCGGGTCGATGTAGCGCAGCTGGTACCAGGAGGAACCGGCCCACTGCGGCATGACGTTCGTGTCGCGCCAGTACTTCTGCTTGCCGTGGCCCAGGTCCAGCTCTACCTCGACCCAGTCGGTGGCCTTGGCCAGCGGCGGGGCGGGCTCGGAGTCGGCGTCCTCCGGGTCGAAGGCCACCGGGTTGTAGTCCTCTACCTGTGGCAATTCGACCGGCAGCATGTCCTCGGGCAGCCCGTGCGCCTGGCCGTTTTCGTCGTAGACGATCGGGAATGGCTCGCCCCAGTAGCGTTGGCGGGCGAACAGCCAGTCGCGCAGCTTGTACTGGATCTTCTCGGAGCCCTTTTGCCTATCGACGAGCCAAAGGACCGCCTTCTCAATCGCCTCGCCCTTGCCCAGACCATTCAAATCCAGGCCGTCTTCATTGGCGGAGTTGATGTGCTTTGCGTCGCCGGTGAACGCCTCCTCGGAGACGTCGCCGTCGAGCACCGGGGTAATCGGCAGGCCGAAGACGGAGGCGAACTCGTAGTCGCGCTCGTCGTGGGCCGGCACGGCCATAATCGCGCCGGTGCCGTAACCGGTGAGCACATAGTCGGCGATGAAGATGGGAACCTCTTCGCCGCTGACCGGGTTCACGGCGTAGGAGCCGAGGAACACGCCGGTCTTTTCCTTGTTCTCCTGGCGTTCCACGTCGGACTTCGCGGCGATGGCGCGCAGGTAGTTATCCACCGCCTCGCGCGGGGTAGCTGCCCCGCCGGTCCAGCGGCTGTCTACGTCGGTGGGGTAGGAGGCGGTGACCAGCTCGTCGACAAGCTCATGCTCCGGCGCAAGCACCACGTAGGACGCGCCGAACAGGGTATCCGGGCGGGTGGTGAAGACCGTGATGTCGCCGGCGGGGGACTCAAAGACGACGTCCGCGCCGCGGGAGCGGCCGATCCAGTTGCGCTGCATGCTCTTGACCTTCTCCGGCCAATCCAGCAGGTCGAGGTCGTCGAGCAGGCGGTCCGAGTAGTCGGTGATGCGCATCATCCACTGGCGCAGGCGCTTGCGGAACACCGGGTAGTTGCCGCGCTCGGAGCGTCCTTCCGCGGTGACCTCCTCGTTGGCCAGCACGGTGCCGAGCCCCGGGCACCAGTTGACCATGGAGTCGGAGAGGTAGACGAGGCGGAACTCGTCGATAGCCTTGTGCTTCTCCTCGGTGGTCAGGTCGCGGAAGTTGCGGCCGTCCTTCGTCTGACGCGCGCCGGACATGAGGTCTTTGACCAGGTCCTCGATCGGACGGGCCTTCTGCAGGTCCTCGTCGAACCACGCGTTGTAAATCTGCAGGAAGATCCACTGCGTCCACTTGTAAAACTCCGGATCCGTCGTGGCGACGGCACGGCGACGGTCATGCCCCAGCCCCAGCTGGTCCAGCTGGCGGGTCATGTTCTTGATGTTCGCCTCAGTAGTCGTGCGCGGGTGCGTGCCCGTCTGAATCGCGTACTGCTCCGCCGGCAGCCCGAACGCGTCGTAGCCGAGGGTGTGCAGCACGTTCTTGCCCAGCATGCGGTTATAGCGGGCGTAGACGTCCGTGGCGATGTAGCCAAGCGGGTGGCCCACGTGCAGGCCAGCGCCCGACGGGTACGGGAACATGTCCTGGACGTTGAGCTTGTCCTTCGGCAGCTCTTCGCCGGCGGCAAGGTCGCCGACCGGGTTGGGCGCGTTAAACGTGCCGTGCTCGCGCCAGTGCGCTTGCCACTTCTGCTCGATGGTGTTGGCCAGTTCGGCCGTATAGCGGTGCGGGGTCGCCTCAGTCATGGTTAGACAGTGTAGTGAAGGGGCCTTGCCTATCGACGCACCTCCGGCCCTCCCCGCGCCCACCCCTTGGGCGTCGATAGGCTTCGGCGCCGAACTAGCAGATCTTTTGGGCACCGGTTTCGTAAGATCTGACATCCCGGACAGGGGTCCAGATTTAAAGCTGCAGGCCACAGACTTATGCGCGGTTTCGCATGTTAACTGTTACGAGCCGGGCGAAGGCAACCCCGCAAGGCGGCCGCAACCGCTACAGTCGCAAACATGCGGCTCTACACCATCGGCTACAGCAAAAAGACCGCGGAGGAGTTCTTCGACATCCTGCGGGACAACGGCGTGACCCAGGTCGTGGATATCCGGCGGCACAACACGAACCAGCTCGCCGGGTTTACCAAGCAGTCGGACCTGCCGTGGTTCCTCGACACCATCGCGGGCATCGGCTACTCCCACGAACTCGCGCTCGCGCCGAGCGAGGACCTCATGCGCGCGTACCGCAAGGAGGGCCTGCCGTTCGACGAGTTTGCGAAGAAGCTGCGCGCCGAGTTCGCCGAGCGCGAGATGCCCAAGCTTATCGACGGCTCCGCTCTCCTCTGCTCAGAGCCCGACCCCGCCGAATGCCACCGCTCCGTGGCCGCTGAGTACCTAGCCGAGCAGGGCGACGTTGAGGTCGTGCACCTCTAGGTTCTAGCCAGCGAACATCTGCCAGACGGCCACGCACATGATTACGATGCCCAGCACGAACACGAACCAGGTTTCCGGCTTGTTGGCGTAGCGCTGGTAGTCCTTGGCGTAGCGGAACAACAGCATCGGCACGATGTACACCAAGAATGTGATGAACACGCCGCCGACCACGGAGATCAGGTCCAGGATCGACGGGTTGACAATGCCGGCGATCACCGTGGTGACGAAGATGAACACGTAGATGCCCCAGCGCAGCTTCTTCGGGTCCAGCCGCTCTGCGGCACCCGGCGCGACGGCGCGCACCAGGTAGGTGGTGCCTTCCTCGGCGCCCATGACGTGGCCGAAGTAGGACGAGGCGATCGCGCACAGCGCGACGATCGGGGAAAGGACGGCCAAAAACGGCGTGTCGGTCTCGTTGGCCAGGTAGGACAGCACGGGGATGTTCTGCTCGCGGGCGGCGTCCATGCCGTCGGCGCCGAGTGCCAGGGTGCAGGACCACACGAAGAACATGGTGAATACCACCAGCAGCGCGGTGGTGATGAGCTCGGTCTTCGCCACGGCCTTCTTGGTGGACTCCAGGTCATCCGGGTACTTCTTCTGCACGTCCAGGGCGAACTGGGACATCGCCGGCATGTGGTTGAAGGAGAACACGAACACCGGCAGGATCAGCAGCATCGCCTTCCAGAACGGCACGTCGGACTCGTAGGAGCGGAAGCTGGCCAGGTCCCACTGGGGGATGAGGTAGAACGACACCGCGGCCAGCGCGATGATTAGGGGGTAGACCAGCAGGTTGGCAAAGGCCAGGGTGGCCTTCTTGCCTAGGGCGTAGGCGCCGGTGAGCACGCCGACGCACAGGAGGGCCATGAGCCAGCGCGGCACTTCGGGGCCGTTGAGCTGGTTGACCACGAAGCTGTCCATCGTGTTGGTGATGCTCACGCCGTAGATGAGCACGATGGGGTAGATGGACAGCCAGTACATCAGGCCCGTCATCAGGCCGCGGTTGCGGCCGGCGAGCGCGGTGACCACTTGCAGCACGTCCAGGCCCTTGACCGGGGAGGCGGCCACGATGCGGGCGTAGGTGCGGTGGGAGAAAAACACCATCGGGCCGATGAAGAGGGTGATCAGCAGCAGTGGGGCGAAGCCGAAGCTGCCGGCGTCGATGGGAAGGAACAGGATGCCGGCGCCGACAGCGGTGCCGAACAGGGTGATAGCCCAGGACAGGGTGCCACCATCGGGAACGGCGCCGGACCGGTTTTCCTCCACCTGCCGCTTGTCGGCGACGGTGAGGTGTTCCAAATTGAACTCTTTGCCCGCAGTGGTCAAAGGTACTCCTTAACACGTGAGTGGTATAAGCCACACGAATGATAAGGCAACGCGACGCGCAGCGATAACCGGGGAGCTAGGCGCGTTGAGCCCACTCCACAACCGGGTCGAGGAGTGTCAGGTCCACACGGTCCGTGTCTCGGCCGCAGCTGTCCACCATCGCCTGTTCGTTTTCGGTGCGCTGGCGCTTGAGCCGCAGCGCGCGCACAAGCGTTTTCATCGTCCACCGGTGGGCGGTGGTCAGCTCCGAGTAGTTCAGCCTGCCGGGCAGGTAAAAGCGGGTCACTTGCCCGGCGCGGTCACCGAGGAGGGCGCCGGAAGCGTCGTCGTGCCTTGCGACGTCGACAGGCGTCATGCCCACCGTGACCAAAGCCAACGGACGGTCAATCGCTGGCAGTGATTTGATGAAGCGCACGCCCGGATGCGAGGGGCCGTGGACGGGAGAGAGGACGACGACGGGGCCGCCGGTGGCGTCGAGGGCGGCGGGCAGCTCGCGCGCGACGGTGCCGAGGCGGCTGGCCAGGGCCTCGGCGTACTGGCGGGTGGAGCCGTAGAACGTGGTGTAGAAGACGCAGGTCATAGCCTTATTTTACGGCAAATAGACCCGCGCGCCTCCGCGAACCTACATCTGAGGCAGGAACGGGCGCAGCTGATCCACAAGCCACTGGAGCGCGCCGCCCGCCCCGGCGAGCACTGCCGCGAGCAGGCCAAGCACGCCCACCAGCACGCCGCCGGCGAAAGCGCCGATGCTGCTGCCCACGTTGGAGGAGCCGTCGGAAGAACCGTCCTGAGCCTCCGCCGGCTTCGGCTCTGCGGTGACGGTGGTCGGCACTGCCACGGTGGTGGTGGCGGTGGTCGGCGTTCCGGACACGGTGCTGGTGACGGTGGTCGGCACCGAAACGGTGGTCGTCACCGGAGCAGCGGGAGCGGCCGTGGTGGTCGGCGCGGTCGTCGGGGCCGGGGCCTTGCCGCGGGCGGTCAGCCACTGGTCCGGGCCGATCGGGTGGTCCACCATGCGGATCTCGCCAATGTTGCCGAACCAGCCGTCGACCTTGTCGTTGTCCCAGGCGGAGGTGCCCAGAAGCCACTTGTCGCCGTTGCCGCCCATGCCCAGCGGGCCGTAGCCGTCGCGCAGGATCGGGGAGCCGTCCACGTACATGGTCACGGACTTGTCTGCCGGGTCGTTGACCACGGCGATGTGCATCCACTTGCCCTTCGGCACCTCGTGGGTCCAGTTGGAAAAGCCCTCGCCGTTTTCGCCGTAGGAGTACCAGCGCAGCTCGCGCAGGCTGGACACGCCGAGCATCTGGATCGGGTCGCCGTCCTCGTTTTCCGGGTGGGTGATGGTGCCGGAGGCGTCGCGGATCAGGGCGTTGGACCACTTGTTGTTGTCGGCGTTCCAGTCCTCGTCGAGTTTGAGGAAGGCCTCCACGGTGTAGCCGTCCTTGAACTCTTGCGAGTTGATGTCGGCGCCGGTGGCGGTTTCGAACCAGGCGGTGGAGTGCTTGAACTTCGGGTCCTTCCAGCGCAGGGAGCCGCGGTCCGAAGACAGCGGGTGCTTGTCGTCGGAGAAGGTCACCGCGTCGGCGCCTGCCGCGATGCGGTGGCGTGCGCGGGTCATGTCGTCGCCGCCAGCGACGTCGGGGATGACGGCGCCGGCGGGGGCGGCTTCGCCGTCGTTAAGCAATGTGCCCTCGACCTTCGTCTGGCCGGGGCGCCAGTGCACCACGGTGCCGTCCACGTAGGCGTAGTCTTGCTCGTCCTTCGGCTTGTCCTTCTCTGTGACCTCGTAGGCCTTGTAGCCGTCGGTGATGGTCTGCTTTAGCGCCTCGTTGTAGTCCGGGTCGTTCGCGTCGCCGGCCGTAAACGAGGGCGCGAACCCCTTGAAACGCTCCGCGAAGTCGAAATCGATGGTGTAGGAGTCGCCCTCGCCCTCCATGATCAGGTGGTCGAAGGAGTTGAGCTGCTCGTACTTCTTGGACTTCACCCACGGCGAGTACGCGAGCATCTCGAGCTGGTTGTTGGTCAGGTCGAACTGCAGCTGGCCCATCAGGCCGTTGCCGCCCAGGTAGGCCATCTGGTAGTCCTGCAGGATGTTGATCACGTCGTGACCAGCGTCGTTCTTCTCCACGTGGTAGCCCGCACCGTGGTGGTGGCCGGCGATGGTGAGGAAGATCTGGTCGTTCTTACGGATCAGCGTGTCCCAGAGGTGCTCGCCGTACTCCTTTGTGAAGTAGGTGGAGCCGTCGCCGTTGATGCCAGAGATCTCGTGCGCGGTGAGGATCACGGGCAGCTCCGGGTGCTCGTCGATGACCTGCTGCGCCCACTCCAGCGTTTCGTCGTTGGCGCGGAAACCGAGCGCGAGCACCAGGTACTTCTGCCCCTCGGCTTCAAAGATGTGGTACTCCGAGTCGACGCTTTGGCCCGGGAAGGCGTAGCCGTCACCGCCGTTGTGGATCTCAGTGGAGGCGGTGCGGCCCATGTAGGTGGAGTTCTTCTTCGCGCGCTCCTCCGGGAAGTACTCGGTGAAGGCGGATTTCCCGTCGAACATGGTCAGGTCGTGGTTGCCCGGCAGCACGGAGTAGTTCACTCCGGCATCCTCGAGCGTTTTCATCGCGCGGTCCGCGATGTCCCAGCTGGCGCGGTCTTCCGGCTGGTCCACCACGTCGCCCAGGTGGGTGACAAACTGCGTGCCCAGCTTCTTGTGGTTTTCAGCCAGGAACTCGGTCTGCGCATCAAACGGGTTGGTGCCGTAGCGGTCGCCGAAGATGTCACCGGCGGCCTCGGTGCCGTAACGAGCGTAGAACTGGGTGTCCGGCATGACGCCGAGGGTGAAGCGGGAGGCGAGATCCTCCGCGTTAGCGACGGGAACTGGGGTGAGCAGGGCAAGGGCAGTAATCGCGGCGACGTGCTTGCGCATGGCGGTCCTTCGTTTCGCAGGGTTGGTAGGCAGTTGGAAACGTAGCGCCCTCAGGTTTCGCTGCGGTGAAATTCAGGTGAAACTTAAGCTTATCGACGTTTTGCTCCGCCCTTGCCCTGCTCAACACAAAGCCCGCCGCCCCGGACATGCCGGGCCGGCGGGCTGTGTAGCGCCCTAGGAACTAGGAACGCGCGTCGACGTGCGGGAGCACGGCCAGCGGTGAGAGATCCGTCAGGGACGCGATGCCGCGCTCCTCGTCGCGGAACCATGCGCGGACGTTGTTGATGAAGCCCTTCATGGCTCACCTCCTTTCGTTACCAGGGGAAGGTTGTTAACCTCCCGTTCATGTCGCGGTAACTCTAGGTTCGCGTAAATAGTTTGTCAACACCAACGATTGGCGCGCGTCCACGAAAAAGGACCCTGGCGCGTGCCAGAGCCCTTCGGAAACTAGGGATGAGCTAGAGGAACGGGTAAGGATCCCATCCGGTGAAGTACTCGATGCGCTCGCGGGCGATAAGCAGGATCGCGGCGATAACGGCAACGAACACGATGGCCAGGAAGATCCACCCCAGCACGCGGCGGCCGCCTTGCGGAGCGGAGCCGTCGCTGGCGGGGGAGAGGAAGTGGATGCTCAGGGCGTACAGGGCCGGCAGTCCGGCGCCGAGCAGGATGCCGACGGCGACTACGGAGAAGAGCGATTTCAGCAGTTCAAGCATGCGGGTTGTCCTTTCCGGCTAGCCGCGCGGGTGGTGGTCGTGGGTGACAGCGGTCGATCCCGGCGCGCTGAGGCCACGGGAGGTGTCCACAAAGTCTGCGGGTTCGCCGGAGTCGTGCTGGGTGGACGCGCTCTTGCGGGCGTCGCCGGTGGTGTGCGCCGGCGACTTGGAGTCGCCGTCCCAGTCGTCGTTGACGTTATCCTTGTGCACCGGCTTTTGGGATGCCTGCCAGAACATGTAGCCGCCGCCGAGGAGGATGATCAGCGCCAGGGTGATGCCGCCCCACACGAGGTCGCCGCCGAGCTCAGCAGCCCAGTGGCCGATCCACCACGTGACAAAGGAGACGAACGCGGCGATGGGCAGGGTGGTGATCCAGGCCAGGGCCATGCGGCCAGCCACGCCCCAGCGGACCTCGCCCTTCGGGCCAGTCAAGCCGGAGCCGAGGATGGAGCCGGTGGCCACGTGGGTAGTGGACAGCGCCATGCCCAGGTGGGAAGAGGTGAGGATGATAGCGGCGGAGGAGGTCTCCGCGGCCAAGCCCTGCGGCGGGTGGATCTCCACCAAGCCCTTGCCCAGGGTGCGGATCACGCGGAAGCCGCCGGTGTAGGTGCCGATAGCAATGGCGAGAGCACACGCCAGCTGGATCCAGAACGGCATCGGGTGGTCCGAGCCGAACTGGCCGGCGGCCACCATGGCCAGAAAGATCACGCCCATGGTCTTCTGGGCGTCGGAGGTGCCGTGGGCGAGCGCCACCAGCGAGGCGGTGCCGACCTGGCCCCAGCGGAAGTAGTTGTCGCGGTGCTCCTTGTCGGAGTTGGCGGTGAGCTTGTACACCAGCCATGTGCCAATCGCGGCGATCAGCCCGGCAACGAAGGGGGCGAACAGTGCCGGGACAATGATCTTGTCCAGCACGCCCTGCCACACCACGCCGTCGAAGCCGATAGCGGCGATGGCCGCGCCAATCAGGCCGCCGAACAGGGCGTGGGAGGACGAGGACGGGATGCCGAACAGCCAGGTGAACAGGTTCCACATGATGCCGCCAGCCAGGCCGGCGAACACCACAAGCAGGAGGCGTTCGGAGTCGAGGGTGTCGTTGAGGTCGAAAAGATCGAGCTTCACAATGCCGCTCGCGACCGTCTTGGCCACGGCAACGGAGAGGAAGGCGCCGATCAGGTTGAGTACACCGGCCAGTGCCACAGCGACCTTGGGCTTGAGCGCGCCGGTGGCGATGGAGGTGGCCATCGCGTTGGCAGTGTCATGGAAACCGTTAGTGAAGTCGAAGAACAGGGCAACGACAATGATTAATACGAGGAGGATAGTGATGCTCACGCGGGAGATTATGCGCCTGCCGTAGCACAAACGAGACGTTCAGAAGCTAAAGTTCGCGCAAAGTTCACCTGCGCGTCACCGCCCTACCCAACGAAGATGTTGCGCACCGCCACGCCCATAATCACCAGACCCACCACCAGCACGAAGATGGTGTCCGGGCGGCGGGCGTAGTGCTTGAACGCCGTGGCCTTGTAAAACAGCAACGACGGCATGATGTACACCAAAAACGCCACGAACACGCCGCCGACCACGGAGATCATGTCCAGAATCGACGGGTTCAACACGGCGACGATCACCGCGGTGACAAAGACGAAGATGTTCACGGCGAGGCGAAGCGTGGACGTCGATACGCGAGCCGCGAGGTTCGGCGCCACACTGCGCACCAGGTACGCAGTGCCCTCCTCCGTGCCGAGCAGGTGGCCGAAGTAGGAGGTGATGATCGCCGCGATGGCGATGACCGGGCTGATCCAGGCCATAAACGGCGCGTTGGTCTCATTAGCCAGGTACGACAGCACCGGCACGTTCGCCTCGCGTGCGGCGTCCATCCCGTCGGCGCCCAGCGACAGGGCGCACGACCACACGAAGAACATAGTGAAGGTGACCAGCATCGCGGCGGTGATCATCTCCACCTTGGACACCTCGCGCTCTGTGGCGGCGACGTCGCCGTCCGTCTTCTTCTGCACATCCAGCGCGAACTGGCTCAGCGCCGCCATGTGACTGAAGGAAAACACCAGCACCGGAAGGATCAGCAGCAGGCCCTGCCACACCGAATAGGAAGATTCGTAGTCGCGGAAGCTGGCGAAGTCCCAGCTCGGGATCAGGTTGAACGACACCGCCGCCAGCGCGATGATCAGCGGATACACCAAAACGTTGGCCAGCCACAGAGTGAGTTTCTTGCCAAATGCGTACGCGCCCGTCATCAGGCCTGCCGAGGCCGTGGCCAGCATCCACCGGCTCACCTCCGGGCCGCCGAGCTGGTTCACAATGAAACTGTCCAGCGTGTTAGTGATGGAGATGGCGTAGATCAGCACCGTGGGATAAATGCCCAGCCAGTACACCAGCGCGGAGGCTAACCCGCGCTTGCGGCCGGTCAGCGCCGTGATCACCTGCAGCACGTCCAGCCCCTTCACCGGGGAGGCGGAGACGATGCGCGCGTAGGTGCGGTGGGAGAAAAACACCATCGGGCCGATCAAAAGCGTGGCAATCACCAGCGGCCAAAACCCGAAGCTGCCTGCGTTGATGGGCAGAAACAGGATGCCGGCGCCCACGCCGGTGCCGAACAGCGTGATCACCCAGCGCATGAACGAGCCGTCCGGTTCGTCGCCCTCGCGCTGCTCCTTGATCTGCTCGATATCGGCGTCCGAAAGGTTCTCCCGGTCGAACTCTTGGCGCGAGAGCTCGAGATGCTCGTCGCTGTGTTGCTCAGGTAGCTGGGCGTCAGTCATGGTGATCTAGGTTACGCGTGGTGCTGTTGGGAGCGGTGTTTTGCATTCGCCTATCGACGTTCCTCCGGCCGCGCCCGATGTCGCAGTGTCGGCTGCGGTTCCCGGCGCAACCACGCCAGCAGCGCCGCCGAGCGCGCAGATGGTGAAAGGCTAATGGTGAAAATCCGAATATTTTCGCGGATTCACCATCCTCCATTCACCATCTGTGTAGTTCACCGGTTGATCGGGAGGATCTGCGGTACCCCCACCGAACATCCAGTTGTTTGCCAGGTTTTGGTGATCTAGATTTTTAAATCGTCACCCTTTGGCCTGTGTCCCGAGAGGATCGCACCACCATGTCCCGTTCCCGCATCGCAACCGCCACGCTCGCCTGCGCGCTCGCCGTCAGCACTGTTCAAGTCCCCGTCGCTGAGGCGCAGTCGTCGGGGAGTTCTACCACCACCGTCGACCAGCAAGGATTCGACAAAGCGACCGCAAAGTGGCAGTCGCTTTTTAGCGACGCATCCGCCTCCCTCCAACAGGCCGAACGCGACGCCAAAGCAGCGAAGGCGCAGCGCGACGCTGCGAACGCCGCCGTGCGAAACGCGGAGGCAGCAGTCGGGGAGGCGGAGGCTGCGCTGACCGCGGCTGAAGCTGAGCTCGCGTGGGCGCAGGCCGCGGACCAGGACGCGCTGGCGGCGGCGGTGGAGTCCGCCAGGGAGCGCCTGATCGAGGCGGAGCAGAGTGTCGAGGACGCGTACGAGCTTTCCGCCGCCGAGCAGATGACCCTCGACGAGGCCGAGGACTACGTCGCCGAAGCCGAAGCTGAGCTGGCGCAGGTCAACGCGCAGCGCCCGACTCTGGCGCAGTACACCACCACCGAAACCAACACCGCAGCTGTCGTGCTGGGTGTGCTGGCCGCGCTGGCGGTCGTGGGCATCGGCGTGGTGGCGTTGGCGCCGCGCCTCGGCATCGAGCTGCCCTGGCAGTAGCGGCTCAGACCCAGCGGCAACTGCCAAACTTATCGACGGCTAAAGTTGTCCCACGCCCGGTACGTGTCCTGCAGATTGAGCCACAGCTCTGCCGAGGTACCAAGCGCTGCCCCGACCAGCTCGGCGGACTCCCGCGTAAGCTCCCGCTCGCCCGAGATGAGCTCTTCAACGAAGCGCGTCGGCCGTCCCATGATCGCGGTGAAATCTGCTTCGCTCCAACCGCGTTCTTCCAGTTCCTCCGCGAGGAAATCTCCTACTGGGAACGCTTCTGCCAAGGGTTGAGTAGCCATTGTTCACCTCCGTCAGTGGTCGACCATTTCAATAACAACTGCGATGCGTCCATCTTCGCTAGTTTCAAATCGAATAACAGGGCGATATTGCTTATTCAGCCGTATTGATGAAGTCCCTAAACGGTCTCCCCGTGGCTGCTCCAAGTGCAATGACTTCATTCTCCGCAAATCTCGTTCATCGTGAGCAGTTTGGAGAATCTGAATTTTACGCCGGTAGGACCACGTAAGTTCAGGGCTCCAACGCTTTGAACGAAAATCGGGGTCTTCTGCCAGGCGCGCGAGCACAGCCCCTCACGTGCTCATTGCAGTGGACATCCGCCAATCGACGCACCAAAGGTTGCCACCCTCAAACAGTTGGTCCGCACCCAGTTGTCCGCAATGCGGAGTCCGCAAGGGCGGAAGCCCTCGAGCAGGTGGCGGATTTCTATAAATGAGCTGTTATAAGAGATACCTAAATCACACAACTTATCTGTTTCGCTGCAGGTGAGAGCGCCGTTATAGTGTCACGCGCAAATCCGATAGCAGGGAGGTGTTAGGTGGCCATTAGCGCCCTAGTGACCCTTATGGGCGTGTGGTTCGCGGCGATGGCCTCGCCGGGTCCAGACGTAATGCAAATCATTCGCTTAGGTGCGCACTCTACGCGCGCAGCCGTGTGGGCGGCACTGGGTAGTACCGCCGGCCTTACCATCTGGACCGTGGCCTCCTTGGCGGGGCTGTCCGCATTGATCACTGCGCACCCTGGCATCCTCGTGGCACTGCAGATTGTTGGTGGCTGTTACCTGCTATGGATGGCGTATACCGCAATTACCGACGGCATCAAAGAGCGCCGCGCGCCCGCAACTGTAGTGGGTACCGAAACCCGCGCCCCGCAGCCGCGCGGGTTTACACCGGACGGCATCATCAAGGCGGCCACCGCTTTTCGCATGGGATTTATCTGCAATCTTTCGAACCCCAAGGTGGTCATTTTCTTCGGCGCCATCTTTGCCAATTTCATCGATCCCGGCATGGGCATCAGTGCCAACCTCATGGTGGGTGCCGTATTGATTCTGGAAAGCCTCGTGCTCTTAGTGGGTGTGGCTTTGGCTACCCGCGCGGTTGCGAAGTGGATGGCTAAGAACTCCGCCTGGGTGGATATTTTCAGCGGTGTGGTCTTCCTTCTGCTGGGTGTGATTATCCTTTTTGAGGGCTTACGTTCTCTTTGAGAGCTTTTCACTTTCAACAAGGTCGCACAACTACGCCAGAAGGATTGAACTCGTCGAGCAAAGATGACGAGGCCGTCGTCTTCCAGCCTGTCCAGAGTATTTAGGGCAGTGCCTACGAGGGCGACTACCAAACTTATGCAGTTATCTTCGGTGGTTGCTCACGAACGCCAAACTTATCGACGGCTAAAGCGGTGCCCGGCACAGACCCCCTCACGCCGGTTGCGACCCCCAGCCCGCCAGCCGGTGCGCCCCCACTACCTCCTCCACGGCGTACACCATGTCCCGAAGGGCACCGTACCCGGCGAGTTTCGCCTCGAGGTCCACGATCACCTGCAGGCCATCGACCCACATCTCCATAACCACGCGCGGTTCCGCCGTCCCCGGCGCAAACAACGGCAGCGGGAAGTACGCTGAGCCGGAGTCTTTACCGATTTCGCTGCCATCCACCTCGCTGCATTTGTAGTTCAGGCCCATCTCCGCCAGGCCGTCGCCAGCCAATTCAGCGCTAGGTTCCGGGAACTCAACCTCCCGGATTTCCACCCGCATCGCGCGATCCGCTTCGCCTGCGTGGGAGAGAGGTTGTCAGCGCTCTTTGAAAAGTAGCCCAAAACGCTCCCCGAAAAGTAGCCCATCCGAAAAAGATTGGACGGGTGATTTCTTTGGAACAATGGGCACAGATCCGGTACCTGCGTGGGCAGGGTTTATCGATACGCAAGATCGCCAACGAGGTTGGCTGCGCGAAGAAGACTGTCGAGCGAGCACTCGCTTCGGATTCACCTCCGAAATACCCGCCGCGTCGGGCTAAAACCACAAGTTTCGATGCCTTTGAACCACAAGTACGAGCGCTGCTGGCTGAAACTCCACGTCTTAACGCAAAAGTCATCGGACAACGCGTTGGGTGGACTGGGTCAGAATCGTGGCTGCGCAAAAACGTTGCCCGGATCCGACCCGAGTATCTTCCCGCAGACCCCGTGGACACGCTCACCCATCTTCCCGGACGTGAAATCCAGTGCGACCTGACGTTTGCCGCCGGCGGGTTGCCCGATGCAAATGGTGTGCACCGGCCATTGCCGGTGCTGGTGATGGCGGCATCGCATTCCCGATTCGCCGCCGCCTGTCTGCTTCCGACTCGTAGAACGGATGACCTGATCGCTGGGATGTGGCAGCTCATCGAGCGTGACTTCAAAGCCGTGCCCGACCGGCTGGTATGGGACCGCGAAGCGGGCATCGGTAAGGCCCGTCTGTGTGAGCCAGTCGCTGCGTTCGCCGGTGCAATTGGCACCAAGATCGTCCAAGCCCCGCCGCGAGATCCGGAATCGAAAGGCATCGTTGAACGCACCAACGGCTATATGAAGCGCTCCTTTTTCCCAGGCCGGCACTTCAGCAACCCGCAGGACGTGCAAGACCAGCTCGATGAATGGTTTAGCACCGTGGCCAATACCCGCACCCACGCCACGTTGAAAACCCGCCCGATCGATCTGTTTCACACCGACCAACAGTCCATGCGTCCACTTCCGCCGTATACCCCAACGATCGGGATCCGTCCTGCGGTACGTCTGCCACGCAACTACTACATCACCGTCGATACCAACCAATACAGCGTCGACCCCACCTTCATCGACAGGCTCGTAACCGTGCGCACCTGCCTAGAAGAAATCACTGTCACAGGACCATCCGGCGAAATCGCCGCCTGCCACCGGCGCTACTGGGGCAAACACCACGTCATCACCGACCCCGCCCACCAACACGCCGCACGACGCATGCGACAGCTCATCACCGGAGCCCAACAACACACCCACACACCAGACAACGACGTAGAGGTAGCCGACTTGGCCATCTACGACTCAATCGCCTAGCCCCAAAGAAGATTGGATTCGACTATGCCCCACACACACGCCCACGACACCCAAGCAACGATTGCGCACCTGTCACAGACGCTGAAAGCCCCACGTATCAACACCGTCTACGCCACCATTGCCGAACAAGCGCGCGCAGAATCGTTTACCTACGAGGAATACCTCGCCGCGGTACTTTCAGTAGAAGCCACCGCACGCGCTGAATCCGGAGCACGCCAACGCGTTAAACGAGCCGGCTTTCCAGCAGTCAAAACCATCGCCGATTTCGACTTCTCCGCCCAACCCGGCATCGACCGCGCTGACATCGCCCGACTAGAAACCGGAGCCTGGGTCGCAACCGCTGAAAACGTCGTCCTTCTAGGCCCACCAGGCACCGGAAAAACACACCTCGCCACAGCCCTAGGCATAACCGCTGCTCAGCAAGGCTACCGAGTACTGTTCGACACCGCCGCAGGATGGATCAACACACTCACCGAGGCACACAACACCGGACGACTCGAATCCGTACTCAAACGCCTAAACAGATACCACCTGCTGATCATCGACGAACTCGGATACATCCCCGTTGAAGCAGACGCAGCAAACCTCTTCTTCCAACTCGTCTCACGCCGATACGAACACGGATCCATCATCGTCACATCCAACCTGGCCTTTTCCCAATGGGCCCAATGCTTCGGAGACATAACCGTCGCAACTGCCATGGTCGACCGCATCGTCCACCACGCAAAAATCTTCCAACACCGAGGAGTAAGCCACCGCATCAAAGGACGCGAACTCACTACACCACAAGCAAATCAGGCACAATAACTACGACCACACTGGGCTACTTTTCAAAGAGCGCCAGTGGGCTACATTTCGAAGATCACTCACAGAGGTTTCGGCAACACGCTGGAGATGGTGTCGCAAAACGGCCCCATCATGTCCAGACGGCCGGCGTCGGCGCATTCTCGGGCGGAGATCGCGAGCCCGTATACGCCTGCAAACCGCGGTTCCTGCGCGAGCGCCTCCCCGCCGATCTCCACCATCAACCTGGCCGCCGAACCCGCTGATTCGACGGTTGTCGCTTGCCGCATCAGCAGCAGCGGCAAGCCAGCCATCAAGACGATGCCTGCGAGGCTCTCAGCCACCTCACCTGCTTCCGGCTGCTTCCGGCTGCTTCATACTGACCCGCCGACACTTTCTAGCTGCCCGATTCAGTCCGGCAACAACCGCTTGCCCAAGCTCCCGCCCGGAAGCGTCAATCTCACCGAAACGGTTCGCAACAATTACCCGGCCCCCAACGTGCGTTCCCGCCGCCTTGGCCCCAATTTTCCAAGTTTTCATCCCCATGCCCGGCAGCCTACGTCGCACCCTGCGCGAGCACAGCCCCTCACGTGCTCATTTCAGTGGACATCCGCCTATCGACGCACCAAAGGTTGCCAACCGCAAACAGTTGGTGCGTCCCCACTTGTCCGCAATGCGGAGTAGTTGTTAGAGCCAGTCTGCGCCCATGTCATCGAGGTCGACCAATGGCGGCCCACCGCAGTCGTACGCAGGTAGCTCATCCGCAGCATTTGACCCCGCCGATTCCCCAGACCGCCCCAGTGCCTGACGGAGGTCGTTCTTTTCAGCCGCCACCTTGGCTGCCTCGAGAATGTCCGAGAAGAGATTGATGGGGGTGCTCATGCCGAAGAGACTATTAAGCGTCAACGCTTCAGGCAATAGCTCCATGTCCAGCAGTTTCAAAACTTGGCGGCCTCAAACAGTTGGTGCGTACCCACTTGTCCGCAATGTGGAGTCCGCAAGGGGCAACGCTCAAAATCACCCCAGCTCGTCAGCTCTATGCACGACGGGTTCAAGGTCGTACCCGAGCACGGCAAGAACGTCGATCACCTTGCCAATCTCGGCCGTCGGCTTACCGTGCTCCAGCTCCCGAAGGAACCGGTCCGACACGTCGGCAAGCTCGGCGACCTCCAGTTGGGTCAGCCTCCGCTCCTTACGCTGGGCGCGCACAAAGCTGCCGAGTGCCTCTATGTCCACGTGTCTCGTCCCCTCGCTGACCGTATGCTGTTACGGAACGTTCGCACCGAATCTGTTCCTATAGGCCGTGAGGTTAGCGCAAAACAGCGCATTTCGGTGTGTTCGCTCCGACTTGGAGGCACGCGCCCTCAATTTCAGATCGGCACGTTCGTTCCGCCAAAGGCAAGCTCGCAGGGTGGTCTCGGCCGCATACACGCAGCGATCTGCCTATCTACGCACCGGCTTAGCCCAGCGGCGCGTAGCCAAAGTCACCGCGCTGCACCTGACTGCGCGCATTCGGGTCGAAGGTTGCGCACAGGGCTGCCGCCACGTAGCGCACACCGCCTGCCGGCGAAGAGGAGCCGACGCGCTCGGCGCAGTTCTCCAGGGCTGGCAGGCCGATACTCTCCCCGGGCGAAGTCATGGAGAAGAAGGACGCGGCCATCATGGTGTTGCCATCGGCGCGCACGTATTCCGAAGAGCCCTTAATAGCTTGCCAAGCAATCGCCCCGACGGGATCGGTGCGGAACTGGTCCCGCTCAGTTGGGGTCAGCTCGGCGTTAGCAGCAGGCACGGACAGTGTTGTGATGAGTAGTGCTGCTGTTGCAGCAAGGAGAGGAAACTTTTTCATAGGAAAACTCTATCTCCCGCGCCACAGTTTTTCTCGGCATTGCCGACCCCGGCTTAACTGATGGCGCTGCGCAACTGTCGAATCTCGGCAGGCCCCACACGGCGCAATGCGGAGTCCGCAAGGGCTGACGCATCGGCGACCTCCGCCACCTCAAGCTGAGTCAGCTTGAGTTTCGGATTACGCTCAACTGCATGGGTTCGCCAAAGACGCTGCAGCTTTTCATGATGGACGGCACCGCTGACGGGCCGATCAAGGCCTCGATTAGAAATTGGGTCGGCCGGGTCTATTCAATCCCGCGCACCGAGCTCAATTCCGAAGAACTCCGAGGGCGTCCGGAGCTGAACCACCCCGCGGTGTATTTCCTTGTCGGCACGAACCCGGATACGGACAAGCCGCGCATTTACATCGGCCAAACCGCGCCCCGCCAGAACGGCGTCGCATTCGCTAGGGCCGCCGAGCATTCACGCAGCGCGGACAAAGACTTTTTCAACCGCATCATCTACGTGGTTGTGGTTGACGATTCCTGGGGCGCCACCGAGATCACGTTCCTGGAAAACGCGTTCCACCAGCGCGCTATTAAGGCGGACCGTTACGAAGTCGCCAACGGCAACACCCCGTCAGCTGGCAGTGTCAGCGAAGAGACCCAAGCGGAGCTGGACGAGTTTATTGAGAACACCAACCTCATCATCAGTGCTCTGGGCGTTTCCGCATTTCAGCCGAAGGCAACTTCGTCGAAAGCTCGCACCTCGACCAACACAGCTGCAGCCCCGGCGCGCCCGAGCGATGACGAGGAACCGGTCTTCGAACTCACCGTTCTCAGCCAAGGTGTTCAGGGCCTGGGCCAGCGCACCGCTTCCGGCTTCCTCGTCCTGGAGGGATCTACGTTGCGCCCGGAGCTGCGTCCCAGCGCCCCGCGAGGGGTCCACGCCACCCGGGAACGCTACGCGGACCAGATCCAAGACAACACGCTGACCTCAGACTTGGAGTTCACCAGCCCGTCCGCCGCAGCGGCGTTCCTGGTGGGCGGTGCCGCAAATGGCAGAACGATGTGGCACCTGCAGGATGAACCGTCCACCACGCTCGCAGCCTGGGAAGACCGCGAGGGTGGCGAAGCCGATCGGCTCAATTAAGGTCAGCTCCCGGGCACGGCACCGCGTACGCTTTCCAAAAGTCGGCGAAAGGCCCAGAACGACCGCATATTGCCAACCCGCTGCAGGCCGTTAAAACCCAGTTCCAAATTTGCGGATCCCTTTACCATCTAGGTCATGAACTATATGGTCTCGCCCGTTTGGCGAGCTTTGATTCTCGAAAACTTAAATGCCAGCAGAATGATCCAGGATGGCCTACAGCGTCTCTGCTGCGTTAACGTCGAGGAGATTTTCGGGCTAAGGCCCGTTGAGTGGGTCAGCCCGCTTTACCTCGGTCTGTTGGATTTCACCGCAGGCCTGGAGCGTTTAGCCAAAATCACCCTCAGCATCTCTGGACTGCTCCATGGGGATTCTTTCACTCCGGTTCGGAGATACGGTCACAAGATATCTAAACTGTTGGATGCTGTAGAAGCTATTCAGCTCCCTACTGGATTCAGCTGCGAGTTTTCTGCTCGACCGACTATTAGCCAAGAGTCAAAGTTATTGGAGCTCATCGACAGATTCTCTGTTGGAGCGGGGCGGTATGAAAATATCGATTTTCTTACGGTGCCGGATAGAACTCCTGAACTCTACGATGCGTGGTGCGAAATCGTACGAAACGAGCCCGTCCCAGAATTTGTCGAAGACCTAATCACTCTCCGGAAGGTCATCGCCGAACAGACGCTCGACGCAGCAAATTCGGGCGATTTCCCAATTGATCTGGAAACCATAATCTTCAACTGGACCGAGTTGGAGGATGCCCGCCCAGTTTTCGCACCGTCCTCTGCGGTGGCTGTTCAACTCTCTATTTTGACTCGCTGGGTGGCGGATGCGCAGGAGAGAATCAACCTTGCACTATTCCGTGCTAAACCAAGCACCACCGTTAAGATCCCCTATCTTTACGAAGCAACCGCCAACCTGCGGCTAAGCCCAGAGCACTTTTTCGAGCACGTGGTTATGGAGTACAGCAGCGCTGACGATCTTATTGAAGCGATAGGTATTTAGAACTCGAGAATCCAGAGGAAGAATCTTTTCAATCGAAACCGCCTTTTCCAATAGATCGTGATGCCACCCTAACCCTCCGGCAGCAGCTCCGACCGCTCGCCGACCGTGGTCACTACCAGCGCGTCGCGGGCGCGCGAGGCCGCCACGTAGAGCAGTGAGCGTTCCCGCTGCAGAGCTGCGCGGGCGTCCTCCTCGGAGAGGTTCTTCAGACGGAAGCGCAGCGGCATGATCTCCTTGCCCACGCCCATGAGGACCACGTGGGTGAACTCCATGCCCTTGGCGCCGTGCATGGTCATCACACTGACCTGCTCGTGGGAGGCCAGTTCGGCGTTCTTGGTCTGCACGGCGTCGATGCCGTGGTCTGCAAGACCGGAGACCACGCGGGAAAGCTGCCCTCGGGTGCGGCACATCACGCCGACGCGCACTTCCTTGTGCACGCCTTCCTCGGCCGCACGCTCGGCTTCCTCCAGCCACACGTTGATCAAGCCAGCGGCTACGGCAAATTCTTCGTCCTCGGACGCCGCGGTCACGATCATCGGCGCTGGGCCGGACCTCGCGGAGCGGTACTTCCCAACGGAATCCTTATCACCCTCCGCGTCCAGGAACTCCATGTCACCGCCGACCAGGATCCGCAGCGCGTAATCCAGGTTCTCCTTCGTGGTGCGGTAGTTCAGCGTCAGGCGCTGGGATGCTCGCCCGCGGGTGGAGATGCCGAAGTGCGACAGGGTCAGCGGATGGCCGTAGATGCGCTGGTGGGAGTCCTCGGCCAAGAACACGTCGTTAGGCCCATGCGCCGCACACGCGCGCAAAAACCGCCAGTGCCCGGCGTTGAAGTCCTGGGCCTCGTCGACCACCACGTGGTCGAACAGCGACCCGCCGCCGCGCTCGTAGCGCACGTTCAAAATCTCTGCGCCCACGGCGGACATGGTGGGCCAGAACAGCTGGCCATCGATGGCTTGGGTCTGCATCAACGACTCCAGCACGGCCCACACCTGCTTGCGCTGCTTGCGGTTCAGGGGCGTGCCGCGGCCGGTGCGCGCGACCTTCAGGTACTCCGCCAAAGACACAATCCCGTTGGCCAGCACCACGGTCTCGTACTCGGCCTGCAGGAACGCTTCGTTAGCAATCTCGCGCGGCAGCTCCTCCGGGGCGGACTCCACCGCGCCCTCCCACACCTGGCGCGCTGCCATGTCGGTGTACGGGCGCACGCGCGGGGCGGTGACGCCGAGCACGCGCCGGGTGGCCTCTTCCGTCTCCTCCACAGAGCCGAGGGAGACCACCTTGCGCACCACGGCGTCGATGTTGTCCACCCACACGCCGTCCTCGCCGGGCTCGTCTGCCTCCGGGTAGGAGGGATTCAACGCGTTGAGCTGTGACTTCAACCCCTGCGCCAGACCCTTCGTAAACGTGGTCAGCAGCACGCGCGGACCGGCCCCCGCAATATGCCCCGCGGCCAGGTTGTTCGCGCGGTGCACCGCCACCACCGTCTTACCGGTGCCCGCGCCGCCGAACACGCGCGCGGACCCGGAGTAGGAGTTTTCGGCCATACGGCGCTGCTCCGGGTGGATGTACACGCGCCATTGGTCGAAATTGCCAGACTCGATCACGCTGCGCAGGGACTCAGTCTCCACGTCGTCCACGTAGGCGAACTCCAGCTCCGCAGCCGCCTGCCGCAGACCCGCCAACAGGCGCGCGTCCTCGGACTCGGCAGCCTCCGCAGCCGAGACCTTGCGCAGCCCCAGCGACTCCCGCGTTTCCTCCACCGAGTACCCCGCCACCAGCGCGAGCACCGCTTCGTGCTCCCACTTCGGCCGGGGCGCAAGCAGCGCGTCCAGCCCGTCCTCGGACTCGAGTGCGAGCACCTGCTCAGTCAGCGCGGGATCAATGCCCAGCGCGTCCCACAGCATCGAAGGCGTGAGCCCATCCAGCGCCTCACGAGGCGCGGGCGATGGCTTATCCGCGAGCTCCGTTTCAACCCCCTGCTGCGCCGCCAGCTCACGCGCGGCCTGGGCGGCAGCCTCCGCCTTCGCCTTCGAGTCCTCGACAGGCTGAGCACTCTCAACCGCGTCTTCTTTAATCAGCGTCGTAATACCGTTGATCGGGTTGACGTCCAAGCGCAGCCGCGCCGGGTCCAGCCGTTCCGCCTTGAGGTTGCCCTCGTCGTGCGAGTCTACGTCTACAAGCACGAAGTGGTGCGTGTCCTTGTCTTTGATCTCAAAGAGCACCGCGCGGAACTGGTCGTTGATGCGGCCGGTGCGCACACGCTTGTCCACGGCGTTGGACAGGGTCTTGATCTTCAGCGACGGGTTCGTCGGGTCCACCGAGAGCTTCTGCAGGAAGTTCATCGTCGGCTTCATCAACGCGCCGTCGAGGTCCAACCCGCTGTACAGGCTAAACGTCACCATGGTGTCTTACTCCTTACCCAGCAGCGCGGCCGGGATCGTCTCTGGCGAGAGTGTATCGGGGTACAGCAGCGTCCAGCCTTGCTCGCGAAGCTTGGCTTCCGCGTCGGTGTAGGAGGCGTCCTGCTCGATCAACAGCGCGATGCGCAGCTCGGTCCAGGACACGGCGGTGGGGATGGAGCCGATCTCCTCGCCGATCTCCTCGGTCGCCGCCGCGCCCGCGTCCACGAGGGTGCGCAGCGCGGCGGCCACGTCGGCTTCGTCCTCGAACTCCTCGATCGCCTCGGCCCACAGCCCACCGACTGCGGCCTCGACGGCACTTTGCTTATCGACGACCTCCGGTTGCCCAACCATCTCCCCATCACCGACCGCAACAGTGACGGCGTTGTTGGCCAGCCACATGATGTTGGCGAAGCGCAGGAAGTCGCGCCAGTTGTCGGTGGTGATGGAGCCGGGTTCGGTGGCGTCGACGTGCAGGTGGCGCAGGGCCACCGCACCATCCGCCAGGGTCCCGTCGAAATGGACCTCGCTGCGGAAGGTCAGGCATGCACCACCCGGGATGCGCGAGGGGCGCAGCGACCCGCTCAGCATCCGCAGCAACGCCTCGTCCATGAGCGCGTACGAGGCCCTGTTCGGCTCCGCCAAGTAGGTCAGCAGCTGGGTGATGGGGGAGGCCTTGAGGAAGGCAATCTCGTTGTTGCCGATGCCCTCCATGTTACGCGTACGTTCCTCGGCGTCCTCGCTTACCCACGTCGGTGCTGCGGCACCGACCTCCACCTCCTGCGCGAACCAGTCCAGGCCGGCGTCGGTGACGTTCCACGGCAAGATCTGCTTGTCGCCGAAGTGCAGGCTGTTGCGCTTCTGGATGTCCGAGGGGAAGCGGTAGTGCTGCGGGCTGAAGTGGAACGCGGCGCCGTCGGTGTACACGGCCACCGGCCGCACAAGCGGGTTACGGCGGTGCTGGAAGAGGAAGTCCGGGCGGGTGTAGCCGTAGTCGTGCTGTTCGCGCATGGACCACTCCTCACCGGACGAGAACGTGATGTGCCACTCCACACCTCCGGCATTGGCGATGTCCTTGACGGTGGCGTGGCGCGCCTCCAGGGCCTCGCGCAGCATCTCGCGGAAGCGCACCTCCAGGTTGGAGGACTGATCTAGCTGCGGCGCCTCCGTCTGCGGCTCCCACGCCACCTGCAGGGGATCGGTCTCTGCCGAGGGGTGGTCCTGGTTAGTCAGGATCGCGCGCAGCGCGCGTTCCGCGGCGGCGCGGGAGGTGACATCGATCTGCTGCCAGCGGGTGTACGGCAACAGGCAGTCGGGGCAGGCGAGGCGCTCGTCGTCCTGGCAGGCGCACTCCGCAACCTTCGTAAACGCCTTTTCCAGCAGCCGGCGGACGTCTTCGGGCGAGGCGAACTGGGAGAGATACCCGGTGCCGCCGGGGACGTTGTCGTGCATGAGCAGCGCCTCGACGGTGCCGCCGCGGTCATCCGGCACGCGGACGGTAACCACACCCAGGTGGTCCGGGTCGCCGCCCAAAACCTCCTTGAAGCCGAGCTTGATCGCGGCGGTCAACGAGGGGATGGTCGCCTTGTCGCCCGCGGTGAGCATCACCGGCACGTGCAGCAGCACGCCCTGGGTCTGCAAGGTGCGAGACAGCGCGACGGTGACGGACTCCTCCTCGCGGGCGTTGCGCTTCGGGCACCAGGGGCGGTGGTCCCACTTGGAGTTCGTGCCCTTCTGCGAGTCCAGGTGCCCGCAGTAGTTGCAGACGGTGAACATGGGCGCATCGATCTCAGCGTTGGCGAAGATGCGCTTCATCGCGGGCCCGCGGCCCAGGTTGAACCAGCTTAAGTTCACGTACCGCAGGTACTCCGCGCCGAAGCCTTGGGAGAGGAACCATTTACCACCGTGGCCACCTTCCGGCACGGAGAAGCTCAGGGCGGTGTGGTAGTTCAGTTCGCGGCGGTCGTCGCGGGAGTCGTCGATAAGCGCATTGCCCCGATCCACCTCCGCTGACACGCGGCGCATGCGCACCGTATCCAGCACCTGGCCGTTGTCGGCGAAGGTGTCCGCACCGCAGGAAGGGCACGCGCCGGCGGCGGCCCCTTCGCGCACGGGCTCGGCGTAGGAGCACTCGGGGCACAGGCGCCACCGCTCGATGTCCGCGCCGTTGAAGCCGACCTCGACTGCGTCCACGGTGGCGGCGATGCCACGGGCGTAGAAGGTGTTGCCCGGCGCGAGCTCGTGAAGCGCGGAGGACACACCGCGGGAGAGCTCGAAGGAGTCCGGGTCGATCTGCATGGTGGTCGGGTTGAGCTGGGAGACCACCACGGACAGCTCCACCGCATCATCCAACAGCGTGAAGTTGGGCAGCAGCCCGTAGCGCTCCATGGAGCTGATCCAGTGTTCGCCGAGCAGGATGTCGTTGAGGTCCTTGGCGGTGCGGTGGTACGCCGCCTTCGTGCTGCGCTTGTCGCGCTCCAGCTCCGCATCGGCGTTTTCGGTGCCCGCGTTCGGGTCCACCTTGGCATCCAGCGCACTCAGCTGGTCTTGGAGGGTGCTCAGCCGCGCGGTGAACGCCTTGACCTCGCTGTCCCAGAGTCTGCGGGTGCGCTCCATCTCGCCCGTGAGTGAGTCGGGCCCCTGGCCGCACGCCCACGCGCGCACCCCGTCCACGGTGGCCGCGTCCACGGACCCTGCCACCGTGGCTAAAAACGCGTCCACGCGGTCCTCCACGCCGGCCGCGATGTCCTCGCCGAGCACCTCCACCAGCGAGACCTTGCGGGTGCTGAACACGTCGCGCGAATACTTCACTTCCAGCCCGTTATTGCGGAACGACAGTGTGTCCACCAAGTACGCCGTGGTTTGCCGCCGCAGGATCTCGGTGGCGGAGAGGAAAGCCACCGGCGGCACCACGGTGCCTGCGATGACGGATAGCGGCTGGTTCAGCTTCGGCAGCGTGCTCCCGCGGCCCTGCACGAAGGCGAGCACCAACGAGTTGCCGGTGAGACGCCCGGCGCGACCCACACGTTGCACGTACGAGGAGACGGTGGTGGGCAGCGAGGCGAGCATAACCGTGGACAGGTCGCCGATGTCGATGCCCATCTCCAGCGTCGGCGTTGCCACCAGCACGTTCGGCGCGTTCGGTGCCTCAGCGCCACCGCGGAACGCCCGCTCGAGCGCGAGGCGTTCCTCCTTCGGGATCAACCCGGTGTGCTCGCGTGCCACCACCGCGCGCGGGTTGGTGGAGGTGTACAGCTGCGAGTAGTAATTCGCCTCGATCGGCTCCTCTTCGAGCTCGCCGGGGCAGCCGGGCGTGGGGCACGGCAGGCCCTGAAGCAGCGAGCGCAGTTGCCTATCGACGCCTAACGGTGCATGACACACCCCACACTGCAACATCGCAGGTTCACCTTCACCAGCCACCACCACCTGCTGCGACGCAATGGCGTACATCGTGCCGCCGGTGTCCGTGGACACGGCCATGAGCACCTCGCGCCGGGCGAGCTCGCGGAACACGTTGGTGAGCACCGTCGCCGCGTCGTGGGTGCCGATCCCCAGAACCTTGGAAGTCCACCGGGCGTAGCGCCCGCGCGGGCTGCCCAGCGGGGTCACACCGCGGTCCTTGTCATCTACCGCCGGCCCGGAGCGCGGGAACTCCGGCGCGCCCCCCTTGGCAAACCGGCGCATGCCACGCGCCTTGGCGTAGCGGTTGTGCAGACGCCACGTGTTGCCGTCGTCCTGGAGGTAAGACTTGAACATTGGCGTGTATACGCCGCCGCGTGCGCGCACCTGCTCCAACAGTCCGCGCATCCAGCGCAGCCGCACCTGCGGGTCGGTGGCGTCCACCACCTCGAATAAGCCGCTATCGATGCTGCGCAGCGCCTCTTCCGCCGCCTCGAGCAGCACCGCGTCATCCACATCCACCCGCGGTGTGAGCGCACCGGTGGACACGAGGGAACGCGGCAGGTCCGCTTGCTGGCCGAACTCGAGCGCCGCGTCCAGCTCAAGGCGCTCCAGCACCGCCGCGGTGGCCGCACGCCGGGACGCGTCGTCAGCGTCCTTCTCCCAGAACGCGCGGAACGTGGGCGTCTCCGCGATCTCCTGGGGCAGCAGTTCAAACCGCGCACGCAACGGGTCCTCAGCGGCGTCTGCGTGCTCGAGGATCCGCAGCGGCAGCTGCGCCACGGAGACCTCACCTTGTACTCCATTGCCGGAGCTTGCGACGACGCTGCGCATCAACGCGCGGATGCCAAACGCGCGCGCCCTAGCCTGCACAAACCCCGCGCGGTGCGCTGCGTCCTGCACCGAGTCCGCGAACACGAGGGTCTTCTTCTCTTCCTGCTCCAGCTGCGGCATGCCGAACAGGTTGGACAGCCCCACCGACAGCAGCGTGGCCACACGCGAACCGATGTAGCGGATGGTGTCCGTCTCCCCGCACGACGGGCATACCTGTTCGCGGGCGTACTCGCCAGCGTCGAGCCCGGCGTAGGTGATCACGGGCACCGACAGGCCCTCCGCCCGCTCCCGCTCGTCCGGCTCGCTCGCTGACAGCGTGCGGGTCTGCGTGTGGAACCACATCAGGGCCCGCTTGCCCTCGTCGTCGCCGAACTCCTTCATCTCCTTGCCGTCTTTGAGCGCCCGGCGGTACTCATTGGTGGCATCGATGAGAGGGCGTACGAGCTCAGGCTTATCGACGCTCGCCTTACGGATCTCCCCGCCACCCAGCACCACCGCGTCCGTGCCGGGCTCCAGCGCCGTCATCCACCCGGCGCGCCCGCACTCGCGGCAGTAGATTGCCGGCAGCCACACCGCGGCGTCGTCCCCGCCGAGCTGGCCGTCATCCGCGAAGCGAAACACCTCGCCGTCCTCAGTCGGCGTCACCGTGCGCTCGATGCGGGAGACCTCACGCAGCCACAGGTGGGTTTCCACACCCGGCAGGCGCTTGCCACCGAAGCCGTACTTCTCGCCCGCCAGCGCTCGCACGTGCGCGACCGCGGTGAGCAGGTGGGTGACAAACTCCCGTGCCGGACCCTCCTTGAGGCTGCGCACCACAATCTCGCCGAGTACCGCCGCCGGGACCGTCGTTTCCTTCTCGCCCTCGCGCTGGATAAGCGGTGCCGCGTTTTTCGCCGCCTCCAGCAGCGCGCGGGTCAGCGGGTGCGCCGCGTACGCCGCGATGATCTCTTCCAGCGTCTCGCCGGCGTCCCACAGCTGCGTTCGGAAGACCTCAAGCACCACGTCCGCATAGTCGCGGCCCGAGGCGTCGTCCGCGATCATGCTGTTGATCTGCTTGATCTGGTCGATGTCCGGCAGCGGAGTAGGGGAGTGGCTCCCGAATGTCTCCGCGATCTCGTCCACCCACTGCTCGTACGTCAGCGTACGTTCGCCGACCAGCGCGTCCGCGCTGAACTGCTCCCCGAAAATCGTGCCCGCGAAGTCCAGCACCTTCTGCGTGTCGTCTTTGCCGCCGAGCGTTGCCGACGTTGCCACCGGCGTGACCCGGCCCAGCGGATTGGATGCGTACTCACCCAGGAACCCCTCCGGCTGGTGTGCCTTAAGCATCAGCCCCAAGCGGCGCAGCAGCAGTGCCACGTCCGTGCCCTGCGCACCGTCGTACGTGTGAAACTCATCCAGCACCAAGTACTGCAACGATGTTGCCGAGCGCTTCCAGATCTCCCGGTCCTCTTCACGCAGCAGCAGCTGGTCCAGCATCTTGTAGTTGGTGAGCAAGATGTCTGGCGGATCCGCGCGCATCTGGTCACGGTCGGTGACCAGCGATTCCCGCGTGACCTTGCGGACGCTACCCTTCGACTCACCCGTGTAAATACCCGCCGTCACCCCCGCCAACGCCGGCTCGCTGGTAAGCAGCTTAGCCAAGCGGTCCGCCTGGTCATTCGACAGCGCGTTCATGGGGTACAGCAACAGTGCCTTGGTTCCGCGTTGCCCCTCCGCTCGGGCCCGTGCTGCGTGATCCAACACCGGGTAGAGGAACGACTCAGTCTTACCTGAACCAGTACCCGTGATCACCAACGTCGGCTCCGCGCGACGAGCACCCTGCTCATCCCGGCTGCGCAGGCGCCGGAACGCCTCCGCCTGATGGTGGTACGGGGTGAACCATTCCGGCATCCAGTCCAGAATCCCGTCCCACCCGATCGCGCGCGCGTACGGCAGACGCGTACGCACGTACGGGCCGTGGAACATACCCCGCTCCGTGTCCTCCAAGAACGCCTTCAGCGCGTTGGACGTCTCCGGGTTCGCAAGCGAAAACGCAGTGGCCAGATACTCGGACACGCCCCCGAGGACGTGTTCCGATGCGTGGACGGGGATGAGGGTAGACATGGGGGTAACTTTATCTGGGTTCAGACAAGCGTAGACAGCGATGCGCAACCTTAACTTTTGTCTTTACAGTCGGGCTACGCCGTGGAAGACGCGTAAATCCTCAAAAGATTATCGACGCGTCGTAACAGAACTAGTTGCTGTCGTATTCTCTAAATGCACTCGTATCTATACGTCGGGAAACGTTCGTCTCTCCAAAAATGTGGTTCTTGAAGCCGTCATGTACGTAACGGATGATGTTTTGAGGTTCCGGAAACAAAGTGGAGAAGTTGATGTTAAGTCGGTCAAGCTGCCGTAATATCCTAGACTTGGATTCACCAGTCACAATGATGCGCGGTTCATGAATCTGCAATGTCGTATCTCGCCCAGTGTCCTCGCCGATGCAACCACGATGAGGCCTAACAAACAAGTTTTGTTCTGCGCGCCTGTCTATCTCCAGCCCAGCGATTAGGAAGGCACCGCTCTGCGCTTTTAATCGCTCGTTCGTGTGCATGGGCCTGACAGCTGTGAAGCGTTGCGTCAAGGCTTCAATAGGTTCCGAATGTTCAATGAGAGCGCTTCGATTCTTAGTGGAATCATACCCCACTGCTTGCATCAGCGAACCCTCTGAGGTTGGACCCCAGGTGCCGTTTATGGCCCATCGCGAGAGCCATTCGACCTGCGCAGAGTCCTCCCTGTACACCGATTGATTCGGGAAAACTACCACTTCCCCATCAACTTCCTCGGACCCACCACAGGCGAAAAATAGCGCAACCAAAGGATTCGTTGTCACATCCAGTAACCGTGTGGGTAGACCATAGTGCTGCAATTTTGCAAGGATTTGAAACGCACTCAGCCGTTCGAACTCCGTCGGCATCAGGCGTATGACTTCCTGAATCATCAGCTGTTCATTGGTATAGAAAACCGATTCGCCCTCAAAGTCCCGATATATTGCAGGTTCGGGTTGATATAGCTCGTCATTGTGCCCTCGGAACAAACTCCAGCGACTCACGCTGGGATCCCGCAATTCAGGCCCGTAGATAGCCTCTAGTTCGTCGATAACCCGAATGAAACTCTGCACGCTGTCAATCCAGTTGTATGGCAATATTTTTGTAATCAACGAGTCGGCACTCCTCTATTCGGCCAAGTGATCGTAAATGATGCGCGGATCTGGTTCTCTTCCGTATTCCTTTTGAAAGAGAGTGACGCTCTCGCGGTAGGATTTACGGGCCTTCTTCAAAGCAACATTCGCGCTCCGATACGAGGCCTCCGCTATTGAGCGTTCTTGCCGAGCTTTCTCGATGTGAGCTAAGTCAACCAACGTGGTGTCGTCGCCAAGGAAGTAAAAGTCTTCGGCCACGCGAAGGGCGCGGTCAGCAGCGTGATTTCTAGCTCGCGCTTGGTAAAGTGTCCGCTCCGCATCTCGAACTGTTTTCCACGCATTCGCAATTGTCAGCTCGGTTTCCCGTTCAGCAAGAGTCACTCTTGTTCTTTCTCCTTAAACAGGCTTCCATCAGGGAGTAGAAAGCTTACAAAGACACGATTCGATCGTGGGGATTTCTCGGGTATCAGGTCTTCGAGGGCAGCTTAATTCTCCCATTTCGAATGGTCGAATCCCAGTCCACGAGGTAAGCGCTTTTTGTTTACAAACTTCCTTCCCAGTCACACCATTTCTTTGGGGCACTGTAGAGGGTCGTTGATTTGACGACGATAGAACAATGGCAAACCCCATCTTTAATCATTTCCGTATTCAGGAAAGGCGACAGGATCCTCATCTGAAAACGTCCCGAACGACTTATTCAACCCTGCAAGCTCGATCAAGTCGTAATCGTCTAATATCAAGTAGCATTCGTCGCAAAAGAATCGGTCCGGCAAAAAGCTAACCTCTATCACGGGGAACTCCGGATCGTCCAGATTTAAGCTTTTACTCTCAGCCTCATCGGAGCCGACAATTCCGTTTCGCTCACACGCCGGGCATTGCGCTTCGGTCTCATAGTACGAACGGGAAACCCATCTCCTGTTGGCCTCCCACCGAGCATTCTCTCCAACAGAGGCCATTCCACTTTGGCGTCGTTGGTACCGAGACTGAGCAGAAGCAAGAAGTGCTTCGTAATGAACTTCAAGATTTCGTTTGTTAGCCGCAAGCAGCGATTCAATCTTGTTTGCCATTGCCGAACCAACGAAATCATCAAATGTTCGTTGACCGGACAGCAGGAGAACATTAAAAAGAGACCAGATCCTAGGCCACCAAATCTGATTGGGCAGAAGGAGTATGTCTACGCCTGCCCCGTGCAGATAGTCATTTCTAGCCTCTGCGATTTTCAATGCTTCCTCACGGTTGAATGGACGCAATGCGCTTCCACACCTAGTGAAGATTGTAGAGGCCTGCGCAGTTATTGCTTTGTTTGATTCTTTGAGTTCTAGGGCTTGAAGCAATTGAGACCCGCCATCTCTTTGGGGATCGACCACCAGTGCAGGGGAGATCTCTGCTAGAGCCCACTTTGCGGCTTGCTCAAGGGAGAGCGCTGCCCAGAACCGCCGTTCATCCTCGCTTCTTCCTTCGCCAGGTTCAGTGGCACGGTTAATGAATAGAATGGCTTTATTCCAGAAGCCCTCGGCGGCAAAGGGATTCACCGTTGACACTTCCTTAACATGACCCGTTGTATTTCTCTCGATGATTGATCATCTGTTACGTGTGATCTTCCATGAAGGATCATCCGGTTGCGAAGTAGCAGCACTAGATTGGGCCGGTCCCAGCGGAACTCTGTGACCTCTTCAGGTGGGGGAGCCGAGAAACGCTGTACAAGCTTCGTCGCGAAATGGTCCACTGGGCTCATGCAACTCGGATCAAAGCGCAGACGACCATCGAGGCCATAGGCGGAAGCAAGCCACACTTCTCTTCCACTCCGGACCGCAAACATACCGCGCGCTTCATCGAAAGGTACTGTCCGCGGTCGCCACATTCTTGTAGGCACTGAGCTCGGATTTTTTGACCAAAGCAGTACTATATCTGGAACGTTTCGAAGGTGGGCGCCGTCCGTGTGGAGCGGCTGTTCCCCGTATCCAAATCTGGAACTAATAGAGTTCGAAGGAGCTTCGTGCTGGAGCATCGGTCTTAGGGTATCCACCTTCCCTTGTCCCACGCGATTGGCAACCAACTCGAAGTCACTATGTTGAGCCAAATAACTACTTAGCCCGCTCAATCGAATCGAACTCGCCTGCCCCACACTCCACCCCTTTTCAGCAGATTCGCTGAGCATGCGCCCGAAGTTGAAAGACTCGCATGTACCCAAATTCACCACGCCTCCTGAAATGAAATGTCGCGAGCCATACACCACATTTGCTGGTTCTACTCACCCTCGGCAGAAGTATGTTATCCGTTGTAATCGGTACTTTCTCAAACTCGATTTGGAATTCGATCCCATCAATCTCTCAAACTCTTATACGCCTCCCGCATATCCGTCTCCCGGTCCAGCTGCCTAAAGGGATACTCGTAGACGTACTCCACACCGGACTGCGGATGCATCCACGTCCGATCCGCCACCGACAACTCCGCGCCGTCCTTCAACTTCGCGTCAGCCTTCACAATCTCCTTCGGCACCTTCCGACCATTCGCATCAAACCGATCCTCCTGGTCATAACGCCGCATCACCGGAAACTGCGTCCGGTAAATCATGCACAACTCATCCGCCGTCACACCCAACGACAACGCCACAATCGCATCAATCTCCACCTGCGCAGCACGCCACTCTTCATCCTTACGCAAAGGCGTATCGACGTCCCAAGGTTCCCCCACAACCTCCTCCGACACCACTTGCTCTTTGCAGACCAAGTTTTCCCTACCATTTTGCGTCAATCACTCGTGGAGAGAACCCTGCCGGAGGCGTGACTGAGAATCCGAGCTCCTCCAACGACTTTGCCGCGGCTTCCGGGTAGTCCCGTACTGCGGCAGCCGTTTGCTTGAACAACCATTCTTGCCGCCGCCGCAGCAAGGTCGGCTCCCAGCCCGGTTTGCCCCGAAACCCGCACTCAGCGATAACGAAGTAGAGGAATTCTTCAACCGACGGACGAAACCGCCTGCCACCCACCGGCAAATGCAGTTCTTCCAGCCGTCCTTTCTTCCTCGGATTTCCAGACTTCCCCTGGAAGTTCTGCATTAAAGCCGGGCTCAGCAATCCAGTGACTCCCGAGTAATGAATGTGGGCGCATGGAGCGCTGGTGTACCCCCGTTCGTATTCAAACCGAATGCCTGGGGACGTAGCCACCCGCAGCTCGAATTTGCTTCTTTCCACGGCGAGGAACCTGCCGGTGGAATCGGAAGTTAATTCGTAGCGGACGATGACGCGGAATAGCTGGCTGTAGTCTTGGCTATCAATTTCGCTTTCGAGCTGACCGGCACCGTGGATAACCGGGGCATCAAATTCACCTACAACGATGTTCGTATCGGCGTTAAGCCACGCCTCTGTTTCGATATCCCCTTCAGATGCGAGTGGGAGAGCATCTATAAGCGTGCTTCTCACCTCATCGAGAAACAGCTCAGCCTCGTCACGCAGATTCAAGTTGTCCCTCACCCAACAGCATCAATACGACGCTTAAATCGTCGTACAAGGCCCGCTCGGACTTATCTAGCATGCCCGAGTGGGCGAGCGTACGTAGTTCTTCAATGCTCGCAGAGGGCTGGCGTGTAGACCTGCGGAGAGCAGCGAGATAGTCTCGCTTCTTCTCCCAGAGTTCCTTGTTGTTGGTGGTCTTAATTTCAACTGCCATCTCAATCACCTCAGCTCGCTGGGCTATCGTTCTAGTCCCGAATAATAGCCAACACCGCGCCACCAACAACCTGCACTGTCGAACACGTGTTCTACAGTGCAGGTCGAGATGCTCGAACACAGCACCGATCTCGACGAGACAGATGCGCTCGTGTTTCACTCATTGCCGGGCGTTTAACCCATCCCCTCAAACCGCGCATACGCCTCCCGTGCCCTGGGCACCGTCGTAGGTGTGGAACTCATCCAGCACCAAGTACTGCAACGATGTTGCGGAGCGCTTCCAGATCTCCCGGTCCTCTTCACGCAGCAGCAGCTGGTCCAGCATCTTGTAGTTGGTGAGCAAGATGTCCGGCGGATCCGCGCGCATCTGGTCACGGTCAGTAATCAGCGAATCCCGCGTGACCTTGCGGACGGAACCCTTCGCCTCACCCGTGTAAATACCCGCCGTCACCCCCGCCAACGCCGGCTCGCTGGTAAGCAGCTTAGCCAAGCGGTCCGCCTGGTCATTCGACAGCGCGTTCATGGGGTACAGCAACAGTGCCTTGGTTCCGCGTTGCCCCTCCGCCCGGGCCCGCGCCGCGTGATCCAACACCGGGTAGAGGAACGACTCAGTCTTACCTGAACCAGTACCCGTGATCACCAACGTCGACTCCGGGCGACGAGCGCCCTGTTCATCCCGACTGCGCAAACGCCGGAACGCCTCCGCCTGATGGTGGTACGGCATGAACCACCCCGGCATCCAGTCCAGAATCCCGTCCCACCCGATCGCGCGCGCGTACGGCAAGCGCGTGCGCACGTACGGGCCGTGGAACATACCCCGCTCCGAGTCCTCCAAGAACGCCTTCAGCGCGTTGGACGTCTCCGGGTTCGCAAGCGAAAACGCAGTCTCATGGGCTTTAGGCCACCCAGTTAAGACAGAACACAATCCACGGCAGCGCCACGATGTCGATTAACACTGCGCCCGAAAGTGGCACGACAATCATGCCCACGCGCGACTGCAGACCATGGCGGCGGCCAATCGCGTCCATATTCGCCACTGCGTTGGGGGTTCCACCAAGACCATGGCCCATCATGCCGCCGCAAATCACTGCCGCGTCGTAGTCCTTGCCCAGCATGCGGAAGACGACCAACACAACGAACAGGACGAGCGCCACAACCTGCACAACCAGGATGATGAACAGCGGTAACGCCAGGCTGTACAGATCCCAGATCTTCAGACTCATCATGGCCTGGGTAAGGAAAAACCCGAGGGAAAGCTCAGAGATGAGTGACAATGACTTCCCGTGCAGTGAAAACCACCCCAATTTGTCATTGAGGTTGCGAAACACAATTGCGATGAGCATCGCTCCGACATAGCCGGGGAGCGAGTAACCAGTGACGTCGCCGAACCAAGACCCTAGGAACACACCGATCACCACGATGAAGCCGATTAGCGCGGCCGTGGCAATGAGCGAGCCTTCCTCGACCTCCGAGGTTTCGTCAATCCCCGTTTCCTCGATCGCTTCAATCTCGCGCGTCTTGATGTCCAGCCCGTAGTGCTTAATCAGCCACGTGGCAAGCGGCCCGCCAATGAGCGAACCCGCGATCAAACCGAAGGTTGCTGCAGCGATCGCGACAGCAGTAGCACCCTGCGCACCGAGCTCTTCAGCGGTTGGGCCGAATGCGGCTGCCGCACCGTGGCCACCCTCGAGGGAGACAGAACCTGCCATGACGCCGAGCAAAGCGTTTAAGTCGAGCGCCTTCGCCAGCCCAATGCCGACAAGGTTTTGGAAGATTGCCACACCCCAGCACGCCACGAGGTAGATCAGCAAGAACTTCCCGCCAGCGCGCATCAAGCCAAGCGATGCGCCAAGTCCAATGGTCGTGAAGAACGCCAACATTGCCGGGCTTTGAAGCGTGGTGTCGAGTGTGAGCTCGAAGGACAAAGCCTCTCGCAGGAACAGAACAACCAGGGCGAATAAGAAGCCACCCACCACTGGCCCTGGGATCGCGAACCTACTGAAGATTTTCCAACTTCTCGCGGCCCAGTTGCCGAGGAGCAGCAATGCCAGGGTCAGCGCAACCGAGCTGACCAGGTCCAATTCAAATTCCATTTCACCCTGTCTTTCTCAAACTCTTGTGGGGCCGCTAAAGCCCACCCGGCGTGCGGAACCGCACACCGGAAGTTGACTTAAGCCTCGGAGATCTTATCGTGTGCCCTTAGACACACCGAGAAAGGTGCAGGGGTCAGCCCACATCGACAAACTAGTTCTCTACATCATTTGGGCTGCACAATTCTCCGTCCAGCCGGTAGTGCCATCAGTGAAGAACGTGGTGCCCGTCTGGTGAATGCTCGGATCCCCACAGGAGGCGATCTGCTTCTCCATCACTTGCGGTTCCACCTGCCCCGGCGCTTCGGTGTAGCCGATCACTGGCTCCGCTTCCTGTGGCGCCGGGGCAGGAGCTTGGACGGGGGCTTCCGCTTCAGCAGGAGCCTCGTAGACCGGGGTTTCTGGTTCCACCGCCGAGGCCTGCTCGGCCGCCTCGGCCGGGCTTGCAATTGCAGACGGCGCCCCAGAACTCGTCGATTCCTCTGGCGCTGGGGTTATCTCCTTGAGGTCAAACTTGGAGTTGGCAATACCGAGCACCTGCGCATCATCTGAGATCAGGAACGTGCCGTAGCTGCGAACCTTTTCGCCAACCCTCGCGGGAGTAGCGGACCACTGCTCGTACCCCTGTGGGACTCCGCAACCACCGCCCCACTCGGCGGTGGATTTAAACTGCTCCGAATCCCACGCCTCTGGGACCTCCTGCCTCACACCAATTTCCGCGCCAGTGCTGTCCTTGATTTCTTCAACAGCGGTAAGAACACCGGTAATCTGCACCAGCTGGAAACCGTCCGGAATAGCTTCTTCCACCAAGCGCGTCTTGCAATCCCCACCGAGCTGGATTTCTTCAACTACCAGCTCGCCTCCGCAATTATTTCCTTGGCAGTCAACCGGGATCGTATCTCCGACTTGAGCGAACTTCTTCTCCGCTTCAGTCGTTTGCGAGGGCTGTTCACTGGTTGGTGTCCCTTCATCCTCGGACGAAGTAGAACAACCGGCGAACAGGAAACTTGCCACAAGAACGGCACCGAAGACTCGTTTCATCTTCTTTACTTTCAATTTCGGGAAACAATGCACGACTTACATTAGGACTTGCAGCAGATAGCTACGACCAGCTTCAGAAAGGATGTTCGGCCCCTCCGGGTTCGTAACTGGACACCGTTTACCCCGGTTAAGGGACTCAGCCCACCGAGGAGATCAGAACGGTGGATCGTCTAAGGACCTGAGCGAGTCTTCTTTCACAGCTTTCGTCGGCAATGCCATTTCAGATACGGTGTAGAGGTTAAGAATGTCATCTCGATCCATGAAAATAATTTGGCTTCGTTTAGATGCATCAAGTGCCTCACCCAACCATTGCCGCGCTTGCTTTGTGATTTTCCCGCCTGAAACAATGAACGCGTGATCCACCAGAACCCTGCGATTCAGCTCCGGATCAAAGATTGGATGTGCCAGCATCATCACAGCTTGATTGTGAATCTCGGCAATATTCGCACTGCCTGTCTTAGTGCGTCCAGATGAGTCAATCTTGCCTCGCTTCGCTTGGAGGCCGAAGTACAGTACGTGTTTTGTTGGAAGTATGTAACGCATCCACACGTCTTTTCCATACTCAAGAGCTTTGTCCGAATGCCCAGCTTCCATGATGCGTTCAAACCCCAGCTGTTTGAAGAGTGGTATCAGTACATCTCCAATTAGTTCATCCTCGCTGCAACGATCTAGATACTGATCCAGTTTCTGCCGTTTTTTGTTTTCTTCAGCCGTTAGCGGCCGATAAGGATTTAACGATGTACTTGTAAGTCTGTTCGCTCCTATCTTTCGGAGGGTGTGACGGCCAGCTTCGCAGTAGACCTCCAAACCTTCGCGATTAAGCACCATATTTAGCTTGGAAAGCGCGTTAGGACGATCGGGGCCTTCGTTGAGTGCATCAGCGGGATTCATGAGCTGTTCAATGAGGCGACAGAAGGTTTGAGGTGGCATATCTTCGATTTCACCAGGCTGGGAAAGAATATCCGCTATAACGTCCGCCACCCATCGGTTACGTGTCGTTCCGTCATGCACATAATTAGTACCCAAATCCTCGAAGAACTCTGTGATGTAAGAACTGGAGCGGTAGGGAAAGTAAGATTCGCCGTTAGCTGGCGAATTTCCGACAACAAGGTCGGACAGCTCCATAAGAGTTCGGCGTCTAAATTTCAAGGAAGCTCCTTCGTTCCAAAGACCTTATAGCTGGTCCCAACTCTTTACTGCCGATAATCCATTTGTCTCTCGGGCGCCTGCCCATCCCCGCGATGAAGAATCTGTTATTCGTTTCCAGGTGGATTTCCGGCAATGGACTTGAAAGGCCCCGACTCGGCCTCCAGAACCTTCCAGTAAGCTTTGTCAACCGAAACGTCTGAACCCATCGGTCGGGAAGTATGTGTATTGGGGATAAACTCGCTGGTTAATGAGCTCAAATCGCTGATCCTTTTGTCTCGGAAGGTGGATTGTCTTTCGCTTTCCGGCAACAAGCATGTGAAGGCTTGCCTTCCACCGGTACGCATACGCATCATCGTCGTGATTCTCAAAACCGGTTTGCAGTTGAAGTCTCAGGGGATCGCCAGGCCGAATAGTGGCAGCATGTTCCACCAACGTTTGTCCACCTGGCTGCACTGCTCTTGCGCTTGAGGCGAAATCCCACAGTCCGATCTCAAATCGCCTGAATTCAAGACTAGCGCCACCCACTGGCTGATTAATGACTACGCCCGGACCTGGGGAGAACTGCTCGGCTTTAACCGAAACCCGATCAAACACTACTTCCACAGGGCTTTTCGAGCGGACTGTCATTTCCATCACGCTATTTCCGGCGGGTATACCTCCGAGCTCGTTCCGTGCCCACATCGCCAGTCCAAGCGGATCAGAAGTAGGAGGATGGAGATCGTGAGGAGAGTCCGGACCTAAGACTTCGATCCCTGGTAAAAAGGTTGGCGCACTAATCCAAGGTGGGGTATTCGCGAAGATTATTTCGAGATCATCCTCCACGTGGACAGCCACTGGCCATTCTCTTGATTGCCTTGCGCGTAAATTCCTAGCAACTTGCGATGCCTTCGTGAGAGCCACGCCAAGCACGAACGACGCCACTTCACCGCCTAACTCATCGAACATTTTCAACCCCTGCCTTAGTCCCCTCAAACCGTGCATACGCCTCCCGCATATCCGCCTCCCGGTCCAGCTGCCTAAAGGGATACTCGTAGACGTACTCCACACCGGACTGCGGATGCATCCACGTCCGATCCGCCACCGACAACTCCGCGCCGTCCTTCAACTTCGCGTCAGCCTTCACAATCTCCTTCGGCACCTTCCGACCATTCGCATCAAACCGATCCTCCTGGTCATAACGCCGCATCACCGGAAACTGCGTCCGGAAAATCATGCACAACTCATCCGCCGTCACACCCAACGACAACGCCACAATCGCATCAATCTCCACCTGCGCAGCACGCCGCTCCTCATCCTTACGCAAAGGCGTATCGACGCCCCAAGGTTCCCCCACAACCTCCTCCCACAACGGCGCATAGGCCTCGGTGAGGCAGTTGAGGCGGAGGTAGAGCTGAATCTGTTCATCGTTAAGAGCGCCGTCGGCGAACGCCAAAGAGATGAAATCGCCGGCGACGATGTTCGCTTTGCCGGTGGCACGCAGCATAAAGTCAATCAGAATGCTCGAAGCGCTAGCACCAGCTATCAGCGTTCTCTCGAGGAAATCACTACCCGCACTCATTACGCCATTAGTGTGAGCTACCCCGGGAGGTAGAACGGCAGGATAAAGCGTTCTGAAGCCGGTTGTTGCCGCCATGAGACGCCAAGCGATCCTATAGAAGCCAGCGGACGATTCGGAGGCCCCGCGACATTCCCAATGCGTGTATGCCTGGTCATAATCAGGCTGGTGTTCTCGGTCAGGCTGGTATGCCGTTGCCGGGATAAAGTCAGCGGGTATGGCTTCGAGATCGACCTCGGACCAGTCTTGGTTATGTTTGAGGGTCGGGTTGGGTTGCTTAATCATCGGCGTAGATACGCCGAGGTGTGGGCCCTGAAGGATGACGTCGTCCCAAGAAGCTGGGTGGGCCCAACCCGTATCGAAATAACCGGCTTTCTTGTCAGCAGTCTCGTGCCAACCCGCTGAAAACTGGAGGCTAAGTTCCCGAATACGTGGTGCTGCGGCTAGCTTTTCCAGAACAGCTGCTGCTTCAGTGTTGACGGTGTACACCATTCGAGACTCGATGAATGGCACCGAGTCATCTTCTAGGATCGAGTGCCACACTTTGAGCACGTTCTCGTCGACAGTTTGGATGCGATCACGGTGGGGACGCAGATCCCAATTTGCACTGTCGTCCTTCAAGCCCGGCAAACTTCCAGCTCCATTATGGGAGAGCGACTCCTGCACGGTGGAAGGGTGGTACAGGGAGGCCGCATGTGCAAAGTTCGGCGACTTTCTTTGCGGCCCGTATGTGTGAACTCCGTACGCGTTGTGGTGATCAATGTCGAAAAGCACCAGCTCGTTAATGAACTGCCAGTGACGCCTCAACCGCAGATATGCGCCTCGACGCAGAGGAGCAGCCTTCTTCTCTGTGAAATGGGACTCCGGGTGAATGAGCGAGATAACGCCTTCTGACGAAGTATTTCCCCAGGTGCGTTCCATGAATCCACGGTAGAGATCTGGCTGCTGACCAGTGAGGTGCGGATATCGGGTCACATCGGTCAACACCGCAGATGTCGCTACTGACTCGCCGAGGCCTCGGTACACGACTTCGCGAGTCGGCCCATCATCGTTCCACTGTTCCCGGCGCGCTTTCTTCGCTGCTTGCGTGGGCTTGTGTGCCAGTGAGAACCACGGGTCACCCTCGGAATAGAGCGCATCCAAGTCCGTACGCGGCCGCACCCACGGCGGGTTACCCACCTGCAGGTCGAAGCCACCGCGAGCGAAGACGGCGGCGAAGTCCAGGTCCCAGTGGAAGAAGCCCTGGTCGGCGGCGACTGACTGCACCACGCTAAGCCACGGGTGGTTCTCCAGCACGGTCTCGATCTTTCGGGCGCCGGAAAGGCCGATCTCGGTGCGCTCGAGCTGGACAAGCTCGTCCCAGTCGGTAGCGCTGGCCAAGCGGATCTGGCTGGCGTCGCGGGCTTGGGTGTCTACGCCGAGGAGGCCCGTAAGCGTGGCGATCCACTCGTCAAGGTCGGGGAGTGCCTCTACCTCCGTCAGAGGCCAGAAGGTCAGGGCGTTCCAGGCGTCCATGGCCAGGCGGAGGCGCAGGTAAGCACCTTCGGCGTCGTGAAGCAGCTCCTGCTCAATCTGCTCGCGGCGCACATTCTTCCCGGTGTGCTCGGTCTCGCGGCCCCACAGATCAATGTCGCGGCGGATCTGGTCTTCCGCGATGCGCATCTTGGAAAGCGTGATCGCCCACAGGGACTCCACGCGCGCGGCCAGGTTGGTCAGCTTCTTCGCCTGCTCCTTGGTGGGGGCCTTGCCGGTGACGGAACGTCTCCACGCCTTCATGGCTTTGATTTCGTCGGCAGCCAGTTTCTTCAGGTCCTTCGCGTCCGCCGCAGCTCCCCAGGTAGAGGAGGGGAGCAGGAACTGGTGGATGCGGCCGGCGGCGTTGAGGTCGCGGGTCTCGCCGGCATCGATAGCCTTGGCCAGGTTCTCCACCGGCTCCCGGCGCGGCACGGAGTTCAGCCACTCGCGCTTTTTCAGCTGCGCGGTGGAGTAAGTAGAGCGCAGCGCGCCGATAAGAGAGTTGCCGCGGCGCAAGTGCAGGCCGAACCAGGGGGCCTTGAGCTGGCTGGTCATGGTGTCCAGCCAGAGGGAGATCTCGGCGAGCTCCACCGCGGTGGGGTTCAAGTCCACGCCGTAGACCTGGTGCAGGGCAATGTGGGCCTTGACCTTCTGCAGCTCGACGGCGCGGGTCTCGGGGTCGACTTGGGTGTCCAACTCGTCTTCGCGCAGCTTCAGGTACAGCTCCGCAAGCTGGCGGACGGCTTCCACAGCGAAGGCGCCGGAGCCCATGGCGGGCTCGCAGATGGTGAGGCTGAGGACGCCGTCAGATGTTTCGATGCGCCCTTCTTCCTGGAGCACCTCGATGGCCTGGCCGACGGTGAACTCGGTGAGCACCTGCGGGGTGTAGAAAGACGCGGAGCGCTCGCGGTCGCGGCTGGACTGGCGGAATACGAAAGATCCCTCCGGGTGGAGACGGCGGGTCTTGGCGGTGCCGCCTTCCTCCATCTGCTTGGTCTCCATGACAAAGCTGTCCTGCGGGACGGAGTCCGCGGCGTGGGTGGGAAGCACCCAGGAGCCCTTGGAGGCGTCGCCCTTCGGTGCGACCTCGTAGAGGTCTTCCTGGGCGATGAAGCCGTGGTAGGACATCAGGCCCTCGTAGACCTGGCCGAGTTCGGTCACACCCAGGGTGGCGTACGAGATAAAGCCGCGGTCTTTGCCGGCGGAAACCTTCGACAGCAGCAGGTTCTGCAGGACGCGGGTGAGTGCGTCGTTGGAGAGCTTCACTTCGTCGATGAGCGAGGTGGCTTCACGCTTGAACAGGTCCGCCTCCAGGTTGCGGAAGGTCAGGCCCTCGTTCTGCGCATCCTCGTCGGCATCAGCGACTTCGTGTGGGTCGTGTCCGTCGTTGACCTGGGTGAATAGCAGCTGCAAGGAGTCGTACAGGTGGGTGCCCCGGCGCGCCTTGTCGGTTACGGGCGGGTTGAGGATCTGGTCGCGGAGGCGGTCCAGGCCGTAGCCCTCCACGTACTCCGGTGCGCCGGTGGGCAGGATGGCCAGCTCCGGAGAGGCTTCGGCGAACAGGAGGAAGAGGATCCGGTAGAGGTAGCGCAGGGACTGGTGCGCGAGCTCATTGCCGTCGACGCCGTCGATGGGCAGGTTTTGCTCCCGGCGGCGGTCGAGAACGTCGTTGCCGATGATCTCGATAGACTCGCGCACCGCGTCGCGCAGGTCGCCGGAGACCTTCACGGCGTGCTGCTGGGATTCCTCGCGGGTCTCGGCCCACCAGGTGGTGCCATCCGCGGCGCGCTCGAGGTTCTCACGCGCGAGGATCACCGCGACGCGCTCGAGCTCCCCGGCTTTCTTGGTGTCGTTGCGTTCGACCGCAAGCTGCAGGTTCACGGCGAGGTAGCGGCCCAGTGGCCAGGACTCGCGTTCGGCAACGACTGCCCACGCGCCAGCGAGTACCACGATGAACGCCGGTGGTTCGGCGGCGAGGAACAAGTCACCGACGAGCTTGGACACCTTCACTTTCTCGGGCTCCTTGCCCTCGGCGGCGAGCCCGCCGGTGACCCGGAGTGTGGTCAGGTCTTCCTCGGTGGTGTTTTCGTTCGGCTTGACGCTGATCACCACCAGGGTGCCGGCGTTGCCCACCCAGCCCTGGTAGGTGAATTTCTCGCCTGCGCGGGTGTAGGTCTGCGCTGTGGGTGCGCCGTAGCTGAATGCGGTGCGCACCAGGGCGTCGGTAGGCGATTGCGTCGCAAAGGCTTGCTGTAGCTCACCGCGCGCGGCTTGGAAGCGCTTGATGGGGGAGGGGGAGTTGGATTCCTCCTCCAACTGTGCCCACTCCTTGGTGCGGTTTTTCACGCGTTTGGTGAAGGATTCGCCCTTGGTCTCATCGGTGGTGAAGTAGTGGTCGCTGATCCACTCATCGACGTTGATGATTGAGTCGTAGGTAGCCATTGATCTACTGCTCCTTCGGCAGGACGAGGACGAGCGGGCGGATAAGTTCACGGTCTGGTTCAAGCGAGGCGATCAGCGCACGCTCCTCGGCGATGAGGTTCGCGGAGCGGCCTGCGCGCAGCACTGTCTGGCTGTCGTCTTTGGCGTGCTGCCAGTGGTCCGCGCGGTCGATCCAGTACCCAATGCGGCTGGTTGCGTGGTTGCGGGCGGCGGCCATCATCGGCTGGAGCTGGTTGCCGGCGATCTCCACAGACTTTGCGACGAGCTCTTGCGCGTTGTCGGGCAGAGTGAGCGTCTCCGGGTTGATGGCGTTTTCCGTCAGACCGATGCCGCGCAGCCAGGCCACCGGGTCCTCGATGGTCTTGGGCAGCATGCCGCCGGCAACGGTGACAAACGCGCGGGAGACCACCTGGCCGCGCTTGTTAGTCAGGGTTGCCATGAGCAGCACGGTGGGCATGTCCACCTCGCCCGCGATAGCGGTGATCTGACCGGCGGACAGGGATGCCAGAGCGCGGTCGGCGGCCCAGTCCGTCACCGGGTGCAGCGGGCCCAAAAAGTGCGCCTTGGGCCACGTGGAGCCGTCCTGGCCCGTGCGGGCGTTGCGAAGGATCTCGTTGCCCACCGCGGTGTTGGTGGCCAGCAGGAACTTCTCGCGGACCTTGCGGTCTGCCAGGTAGTCCTGCGGCAGGATGTCCAGGCGGCGGCGCAGGTCCTCGGGCGGGGCGAGCTCGGCCACGCCGTTGTTGCCCAGCTCGTAGGCGACACCGTTGGCGCCGAGGGGTTTTTCCGGGGCGCCGTAGAAGGCCTCTTTTAAGGCGTCCTCGAGGTAGCTGATCTCCGAGGCGTACAGGCTGGTCGTGTGCGGGGCACTTGGGTCGGAAGCGGGGCTTTCCGAAGGGTCGTCGCTAAGCCCAAAGCCCGACAACCAGAAGTCGATGAGGTCCTCCTCCGACTCTGCGTCGGTGTTGGCGATCTGCTCCGGCGTCTTCACCACCTCGTCGAAGCCGGCCTGGTTTTGAATGACCTTGCGGATCTCCTCTTCCTCGCCGTTGACGGTGTGCTTGCCGATGAGCGAGCCGACGTCTCCAAGCAGCGCATGCGCCTCGTTCTCACGGTTGATCAGCTTGGTCAGCACATGCAGCTCGCCCACGTAGCCGCCCTGCTTCGTGTCCAGCAGGAGCGCCGCGATCTGCGGGGGCTCCGTTTGCCCGTAGCGGTCCACGCGGCCGTTGCGCTGCTGGATGCGGATCAGCGACCACGGGATGTCGTAGTGGACCAGGTTGTGGCACAGCGTGTGCAGGTTCACGCCTTCAGACGCCACGTCGCCCGTGACCAGGATGCGCAGCTTGGAGTCCTCGCGCTTGAACTCGTCTACAAGCCGCATCTGCTCCTCGTCCGAGAGCCCGCCGTGCATGACCTCCACCGACCCGGCCGGCATCTTCAGATCCTTCGTCAGGTGCTCCTTGAGCCAATGCAGCGTGGCCACGCGCTCCGAGAAGACCACCGCGCGGGTTTTCTTGCCCTTGCCCACGCCGATCTCCTGGAGGTAGTTCACCAACGCGGCGTACTTGTTGGAGTTCTGACGAGTGACCTTGGCGTTGAGTGCTTGGAGACGCTCCAGAGCCTGACGCTGGTTGGTATCAGATTCTGGGACGCGCTTGAGGCGGTTGTCGATGGTCTCGCCGAGAGCGGCGGGGGAGGAGAGGAAGGCCTTCACCAACGTCCAGGGGAACAGGCGGTCCTTCGCCGGGTTGGCGTTCGTGTGGATCCAGGTCTGCTCCAGCTCGCCTGCGACGGCGTTTTCCTCCGCGGAGGCTTCCACCGGAATGTTTTTCGGCTCCTTGCGCTCCGCCCACTGCTCGCCGACCACACTGGCCACCTCGTCGCTGTGGCGGTGGCGGCGGATGAGCAGGCGGGACACTGCGTCTTTGTCGATCTCCCCGTTGGGCAGCACCGCCGTGGGATCGAGCAGGCGCAGGATCTCTTTGAAGCTCTCCGGGTCGCCGTTGTGCGGAGTGGCGGAGGCCAGCAGCAGCGCCTCGGTGGTAGGGGCGAGGGTGCGGGCAAGCTCGTTGTTCTGGGTGCCCACGTTGGTGGCGTTGTGGATCTCATCGATCACCACCGCATCCCAACGCACCTTCTCCAACTGAGCGCGGTACTTCGGGCTCTTCAGCGTGTCCATGGACACGATCACACGGGGAAAGTACGTAAACGGGTTGCGGCTGGCCGGCAGCATCTGGCGCACCCGCTGGATGCCGGTGGAGTCCAGGCGCACAAGCGGGATGGCGAAGCGGGACCACAGTTCCTGCTGGAACTGCTCCATGATGTGCTTCGGCGTGACCACCAGGATGCGCTCGCCGCGGCCCCGACGGATCAGCTCTGAGAGGATCATGCCGATCTCGAGCGTCTTGCCCAGGCCGACGGCATCGGCGATGAGGACACGGGGGCGGAGGTTGTCGTCGGAAAGCGCCTTGCGTACGGCGGTGAGCTGATAGTCCAGCGGATCCATGAGCATCTGATCCGCCACCGACAGCTGCTCCTGGTAGAGGGGCACCGGGGTTTGGCGCAGGGTGGTCTCCAGCCACAGGCGAGTTGTGCGGTAGCCGGGGGAGCGGTCCGGGACGACCTCCACCTTGGCGGGATCAAAGACCTCCACGTCATCGATGGCGGTGTAGAAGCTCGCTGTGGTGTCGCGCACGTAATCCGACAGGCCGCGGACCTTGAGCAGGTACCCGTCCACGGACTGGGTGACGCTGGTGATCAGCCACAGCTCGTCGCGGACCTTGACCATGAGGCCCGGCGCGTAGGCGATGGAGTTCGCCGCGTTGTCGGTGCGCGCTTCCTGCGCTGCTTCCTGCGTGGGAGAAGACATACTAGGCAGGTTATCCGGCGCGCGTGATGCGGGGGAGGTTTATATCGGACGGGTGTTTGAGTGGGGGTTGATTGAGGGGTGTTTCACGTGAAACGGTCGTTGTTTGCTGACATTGCATGAAACTGCGCTTTCCTTCATTGCGACGGATTAAGTTCATCTTGTCTGTTTCCCGTTTCACCGAAAGGCATTTCCCACATGCGAAACCGCATCATCGCTGGACTGACGGCGACCGCCCTCACGTTTGCCGCCGTCACTCCCACGGGTGCTTCTGCCCAGCCATTCACAGTTGTTCCGGTCACCACGGTCCCGGAATCCGGATCCTCGCTGACCGAGCCCACTGCGCAGTGGCAAGCTCGCTACGACAAAGCACTGAAACAGTTCAAGGACGTGGAGCAGAAGCTGCAAGCGGCCAAGCAGGCCGAGAAGGAGCAGCAAGAGGCGCAAGACGCGTACTTCGAAGCACAACACAAGGCACGCTCCTTCGAGTACGAGCTTCGCACCGCCCGCCAGGAGACCCAATGGGCGCAATACAAGGCCAAGCAGGCCGAAGAAGATGTCTCCGCTTGGGAGGATGAGGTCCAGCGCCTGACGGAGTACGCGAACCAACTGGATTCGACAGGACCGGCAAGTGCCGTAATGGAAAACCAGGTAGCGATCGGAGACGCAAAGAAGGGGCTGGCCGCCGCAAAGCGCAACCACAAAGACGCGCTGAAGGCCGTCAAGGCGGCCGAGGCTGAACAGGCCCGCGCTCAGAAGGAGTACGACCCGGTTAAGGCGGTGGAGGATCAGAAGCTCGAGGCGCTCACGGAACTGCAGGCAAAGTATCCCGATCCAGATACCGCCAAGCGCACGTACGCCAAGCAGTGGTCTGAGGCAGGCGCCAAGGTCGAAGCCTTGGTAAAGGAGCGCCAAGCTGAAGAGACCGAAGCGCAGACCAAAGCTGGCATCGCCGCCGGGGTCGTGTTGGTGTTGCTCATCGCCGTCGTAGGTGCAGCCGCGTTTGTGCCGCAGTGGGGAGTAACCCTCCCAATTGCGCTGCCCTCAATCAAATAGCGCGAAAAGACCCCCTCCCACCTGCACCGAAAAACTTTTTTACGCTTCGTGTAGACACACTGGGGGCGATAGTCTATATTCGCTTTTGGGCCCCTCCGCCCACGGTCCACCCCCCCGAGACCGGTTGAGCACTCACCCACCCCCCCATTTAGAGTGCGAGCAGGCGGAGGGGTTTCCGCTATGCTTAGGCGTTTTTAACAGGACACCCGCATAAAGGAGTGGCCCGCCACCTCGTGTTCTTAGGTGGCGGGCCGCGCTTCGAATTTCTCCGTGTCTAAGTATAAACACGGATTGATTAAAGGAAAGTTAAAATTCAAAAAGTGGGGCAAATCACTCTTTTAGAAGCTGGAGCTGCCACCCCCGGCGCTAAATCCCGAGGAAGACACGGAGCTGCTGCTCGATTGCGCCGCCTGATCCGCCTTCACGTTGGACTCGTGCCAGGCGTGCATGTGCACGTACGGGACGTACCCGCCGTACCAGAACCCGGATTCGTAGACCGCCGGCGCGGTGAGCTTCTCGCGCTCCTTGACGTCGCTGAACTGCTTCTTCTTCACTTGGTCCAGGATCACTCGGTAATCGCCCAGCACGCGCACGAACTCGTCCAAGTACGTGGGGGAGGAGGGGTTGGCGTCCAGCGCCTCGATGCGCTGCATCAGCAGGTCCAGCTCGCGGCGCAGCCCGGAATCTTTCACCTCGCTGCGGGCGCGAAGCACGTCCTCGCGGATGGTGCTCAGGTCCGCCCGGCGCGTGGCTGGGTCGCCGTGTTCGACGCCGAATAGGCGGTCGATGTTGTCCTCGGCGTTGGAGACGTGGTCCACGGACTCGGCGGCGTCGGCAAGCTGCTTGCGGTGCTTGTACACGTCCTTGTCGTCGTCCATGTTGATCGAGCTCAGCCCCTGCGCGCCGTGCACCAGCTCGTTCATGCCTAGGAAGCGGTCGCGCACTTCGGCCCACTGGCGGCGCAGCGTCTCGTCCGCAAATGCGGACGACAGCGAGTTCGCCCGCACATCCACCTCGTCCAGGCGGCCCGCGAGGCGGGTGTACTCGTGGGTGACAAGCTCGTAGTCCTCGCGGGCTTTCGCAATTGCCTTACGACGATTGCTGCGCACCGCCACCACACCCGCACCAACCGCGGTGGCAGCGCCGAACCCACCCATGCCGGCGCCGGCGATCGCCCCGCCGCGGTCGTTTTTCGCGTCGTTGAACTTCCGGTCCGAAAGCCCGTCCGCGTCCATGGCCAAGTTCGCCGTGCGGAACAGGCCCGAGGGAATGTTGCCTTCCTTCACGCCGGGCTTCATGGCGTCGAGAAGCGACTCGCGGTAGGAGTCGTCGTCGAGCATGAGGGTCTCGGTCACGTCGTCGCCGCCGTAAATGAACGCCTGGCGCGGATCCAGGCCGACGCCCACGATGAGCACGCCGTCGGCCGGGCGGCCGTTTTCGCCCTTGGACTGGTCGATCAGCTCGGGGTACTGCGAGCGCAGCAGCTCCTCAACGTCGTCGAGGATGTTTTCGTGGTTGGTTTCGAACACCATGTAGTGGAAATCCGTGACCACGTCAGCCGCGTTGATGTTGGCGGTGTCGCGCTGGAGGTGCTGCTCGTCTTCGGGGGTGAGGACGTCCTGGGGGTCGTCGATAGTCGCGCTCGGCGCACCGGCGGCCTGCACGGTGAATTGATCGCGCTCCGGGACGTCGATGGCGGAGTATGCGGCACCCGCCCCACCCAGGCCGACGAGCGCGGCGACGCCGAAGATGGCTGCTATCTCCTTCATCATTCCCATGTGCCCAGGGTAACTCGGTGTAACGCTCCATGACGAGGACACGATATCCCACATACACGTGTCAGATAACTGGCAGGTTTCATCGAATTAATTCAGGAGATTGCCATGAAGCGCATCGCCACCGCTGCCGTCGCAGCAACCCTGTCCCTGTCCGCTCTGTCCGCTCCGGCATTCGCAGCCGACGCTGACACCGCTCCGGCCAAGGAGAACCAGGGCAGCTCCGCCCAGGCAGAGGGCGACCAGGCTGCGGGCGAGAAGGTCGGCTCCTCCGAGGTGTACAAGAAGTGCAAGGAGGAGAAGAAAGCTGAGGCCGAGAAGGGCAAGGAAGCCACCGCTGGCAAGGACGGCGACAAGGCCGAGCCGGGCAAGGAGAAGAGCTCCAACAACGCCACCGGCGAGTGCATCCAGCAGCTCATCGACAACCCGGACACCAAGCCCGGCATCCTGGGCCTGCTGATCGGCGTCCCGGTTGCCCTCGTTGCACTGCTCGGCGCAGCAGCAGCATTCTCCGGCGCCATCCCGGGTGTTCAGCTCCCAGCCCTGCCGTTCTAATTCGGCTCGCCTGAGCGATCCTCGGCCCGTTCCCCACTCAGGGGAGCGGGCCGTTTTTTCGTGTCACGGTTTGGGCACATTTCCCTGAATCGCTTGAAAGCTTTTCGTGGACACGTGTTAACTGCGTTGCAGGTAACTCAACCTACATAAGGAGAAAACCATGAAGCGCATCACTTCCGCTGCCCTCGCAGCAACCATGTCCGTGTCCGTTCTGACCGCACCGGCCTTTGCCGCTGAAGGCGATGAGAAGGTTGGGTCCTCCGAGGCGTACCAGAAGTGCCTCAAGGCTCAGAAAGAGATCAAGGGGGAAATCGACAAAGCTCCGACCGCAGAGCAAAAGCAGCGTCTCAAGAAGATTGTTGACGAGTCCCGCGAAGAGGCTGGAGTCGGCAGCTCCACCGATTCCGGCGTCTGCATCAAGGGTCTGACCCACGAGGACAGCGAGTACCGCTCCTCCGCACTGGGCGTCCTGATCGGCGTGCCGCTCGCCCTCGTTGCACTGCTCGGCGCAGCAGCAGCGTTCTCCGGCTCCATCCCGGGTCTTTCCCTCCCGGCCATTCCGGGCCTACCGATGTAAATAGGGTTCATCCGGCTTAGCCGCGTACCCGAAATAACCCGGTTCCTGCTGCGTAGGGGCCGGGTTATTGTTCTGCTACGTACCAGTACGAGAGTTCTCCCTCCGCTCACAAGGGTTTCGCAGATAGGCCCCGTAGAAAGTTTGTGATCCGGGCGAGACACCCCGGGATGAATCCGACACGAGAAGGAGAATTATGTCCGCAAACACTCGTATTGCCGCATCGGCTACCGCACTCGTGCTGGCTACCGCCGGCCTCACCGCCTGCAACGACAGCGACGGTGACACCGACACCACCGGGGTCAACCCGTCCGACGCCATCACCTCGGAGGACCCGGTCTCCGGCGGCTCTTCCTCCGGCGGCTCCGCATCCGACGGTTCCTCGGTCGGCGGCTCTTCCGCGGGCGGGTCCTCGGTCGGCGGCTCCTCCGCAGACGGCTCCGTGTCTGACGGTTCCGCTGGCGGCGCCGTGTCCGGCGACTCCTCCGTCGGCGGTTCCTCCGCGGGCGGCTCCGCATCCGGCGACACCGGCCTCGGCGGCGCAGAGATGACCGACTCCCCGCTGGGTGGGGCAGAGGCTCCGGAGCAGGTTGATCCGCTGAGCCCGCAGATGACGCCGTAAGCGCAACACGAGAAAGGCACCGGCACGGAGTATCCCTTCCTCCGCGCCGGTGCTTTTTTCGCAGTTAGAACGGCTCTTGCACCGCGCGGGTGATCACCACGGCGTCGGCGTCGATGCGTTCGTGCAACTGCCTATCGACGTCCTCCGGTCCATCCGACGTCAACAACCATCCCGCCCACGCATCCTTGCCGGGGGAGAAGTGCCCGTCGCCCTTACCGATGATGTTTAACGTGGCATCCCTCAACCACAGCGGGCCGACCAACCCCGCATGCTCCGTTCCCTCGAGCGGGGCCACGTACGGCTGGTAGGCGACGGCGTTGAGGTCGGCCACGGTGTCGTCGAAAAGCTTCTGCGCCAGCAGCATGTGCTCGGGCGAGCCGAGGTAGACGATGGTGGTCAGCGACAGGGTGCCCTGCGGTTCGTCGCGAAGTGTGAGGTCCATCAGGCCGCCGAGGCTGGCAGGGAGGTGCGTCGGTGCGTCGTGGTCCTCGAAGAAGAATTTTTCGATGGCGTTGTCGCGGTTGGTGGTGGCAAAATCCACCAGCGCGTTGAGCTCGTACAGCTGCATCTGATCCGGGGCGGGCAGGTTGTCGTACGCGGCCTGGCAGCGCAGGTCCCAGAGGGTGAACTCGTCCTCGATGGGGTGGGGGCGAGGGGAAACCGCTGAGATGACAGCCCCACTCGTCTCAATGCGCTGCCGGTAGAGCGCGTACGCCTCCTCGAGGTCGCGCTCATGTGCCACGAAGTGGGTAGTGACGATCTCGAAGGGCATGCGCAAGAGAGTAGTCGATTGGGCAGGGCGAGGGGTGGTGCGGAGATCGGCGATGTTTCACGTGAAACCTAGTCGGGAAGGCGGTACTTTCGGTTCCTGCTCGTCGGTGGTGCGGTGGGGACAATTTCCTCGGCGTCAACCAAGTTTCGGAGCCTGGGGCGCAAGGAATTTACACTCACTCCGAGATGGTCCGCGATATCGCGTGCTGCAGCTTCCCCAACTTCCGTGAGATAGGAAATCAGCCTTCGATCGGCTTCGTCGACTTCAGGTTCGCCTACTGCAAGGACGAAAGTGTCGCTGGAGCTACCTTCCCTGAGCAGATTGCGATCGGCCAGGTCACCCAGCAGCTCACGTGCATCATCACTGTCGAGCCCGATATGTTCCCGCAGCTCCTTGACCGACACACCACCAAGCCCTTGAGCGATAGCCAGAGCGATCTGCTCCTCTCGCGTACTTCCTGGCGCCACGGAGGCCAGCCATTGCGAAACCTCTGGATTGAGAATTCCGAAGCGATACAAGGTGACGGTGAATTCACCAATCCTCGCATCGAATTGTGGCTGAGGCAGACCGTAGCGTTCCATACCCTTACGCATTCGTTGGATGCCGCTCCCTTGATTCTCCGCCACACGCATCGACCCTGAAGGAGTGGGCAGGTTGCTAAGAAGATTAGCGAGCGATGGGTTACGGCTCACCGAACGATTTTCATCGATGTTGTCCACCGTCCGGTCACTCCACAAACCACCCGGACTGTTTACCTCAACTCGATCGGGGTACACATCCACCTGCACTTGGCGACCTTGAACTTGGGGACTGTAATCCCTGTGCATCACCGCATTCACAATCGCCTCGCGTAACGCGATCTCGGGAATCTCGGGCTCGTCGACCATGGTCGATCCCACTTCCACTGAACGTGTTCGAAGGTTGCGCATTACCGCCTTAATTGCGTCCTCCACCGCGAGCGGCAGGGGACCGTCGCAATGGGCTCGATCCACAAACCTGGTTTCCGAGACGGACTTCTCTGGTGAAGGGTGCACAGCCACGTCGATGAACAACTGCGGGAAAAATTGTTGAGGGTAGCGTCCGAGAGCTAAACCACCAGCCAGAGTTGGGAGGCCAGCGCCGTCAAGTACGTGGAGACGTTCCAGGACATCAGCGTCACCGGTCGTCCCAAGGCGGATACGAGAACCGCGTTTCTCCAGCGATTCGATTAGGCCCCTCCATGCTTGCCCATCTAAGTCGTCGAGGCCAGCCTCACTAATGGGTGAGAGTTCCGAGAGGTCTGGCGTGTACAGCGTCGTGAGCTGAAACACTTCGTAGCTAGACAGTCTCTGGTCCCCATCCAAAACCCTCTTGTACGCGCCATCCCGCAGTCCTTGAGCTGTGACATAGCAGGGCATCTGCTGGCCCAATTGTGCGTCACCCCGCATCGGATGGACCCACACCAGAATCACCGGAGAACCATCGACCTCGTCAGTCTCAATGTCGAAACGGGGGATGGGTGTCACAGGAGGCTTCTCTTGCCCCTGGCGCAGCGCACTAATGAGTTGGTCGTTCATACGGGCAGAGTCAAACCCCGGCGCCGGAGTGAAGCTACCGTCACGTTGATTTTCCTGGATACCGAGGACGATTACTCCGCCTTTGGAGTTGGCAAAAGAGCTCACCGCTTTCCAGAACGCGGTATCGAGTTTCCCCGTTCCAGACTTCGCCTCAATGCAGTGATCATCGTTTCGTTGCCGTCGCAACCGGGCCATGATGTCATCCATGCGCTGACTCATACCCTCACTTTAGCCCGTTTCTTACAGTGAGGCCCCGTTTCTCCGTCACTTTTTACAGTGAGAGCCCTTTTTCGCGTCACTTCATACAGTGACGCGCTCATTTTTACAGTGAGGACCCTTCTCAATACAGTGACGGCCCATAGTTTCACGTGAAACATGGCAAAAAGAAAACCGCCCCGGAGGGCGGTTGAGCGCGGTAGCAGGGGACTGCTACACAGCGGTGGAGCCGGTGGCGGGGGCGGCCGAAGGTTCGTCGATAGGCGACTGCTTGTGGATCTTGCCCGACGCGAACTTGTTCACGATGAGCGCGACCGCGCCGTCGCCGGTGACGTTGGCGGCGGTGCCGAAGGAGTCGACCACGATGTAGGACGCGATCATGAGCGAGAGCATCGAGTCGTCGAAGCCCAGGTTGGACTGCAGCAGGCCGGCAGCCGCCATGATGGCGCCGCCCGGCACGCCCGGGGCCGCGATCATCATGATGCCCAGCAGGAGGATGAAGCCGAAGATCTCACCGCCGGAGACGTCCAAGCTGGCCATGTACACGATGGACAGCGCGTAGAGCATGATCTTCATCATCGAGCCGGACAGCTGGATGGTGGCGCATAGCGGGACCACGAAGCCGGCGACGTCCTCGTCCACGTTGTTTTTCAGTGTGGACTCGTAGGTGACCGGGATGGTAGCGGCAGACGATGAGGTGCCCAGGGCGGTGAAGTACGCCGGCAGCATGTTCTTTAGTGCCTTGAACGGGTTCACGCCGGCGACCGCGCCGGCTACCAAGTACTGCAGCAGCACGATGATCACGGTCATGACCACGGACAGCAGGAGCACCACACCCATGGCGGCCATGGTGTCGCCAAAGTTCTCGTTCATGCCCAGGCCCAGGAAGGTGCCGAAGATATACAGCGGCAGCAGCGGGATCACGAACGTGACCACGACCTTGAGCACGACGTCGTTGAGCTCTTGCAGCACGTTGTACAGATTGTCGGACTTCACCGCTGTCATGGCCAGGCCCACCACGAAGGCGAGCAGCAGCGAGGACATAATCGCCAGCGGCGGCGGCATCTCCACGGTGAAGTAGGGGGTAAGGCCACCCTCGTCCGGGTCGGCCACGTTGGTGATCAAGTCCTTGCCGGCCAGCAGCTTCGGGTACAGCGCGGTGCCGGTGCCCCAGGCGATCAGGCCGGAGATGACGGTGGAGCTGAAGGCCACACCCGCGGTGATGCCCAGCCACTTGCCGGCGCCCTGGCCCAGGCCCGCGATGGCGGGCGCGATGAGCGCGAAGATCAGCACCGGGACGAAGAAGCCGAGGAAGTTGGAGAACAGTCCGTTGAAGGTGACAAAGACACGGGCCAGCCAGTCGGGGAAGAACAGGCTGCACAAGAACCCGAGGATGATGGCGACAACTACCCAGAAGAGTAGCGACCCTAAGAACTTACTTTTCATGTGTCCAGAGTAGCCAGTAATTATACAGCACACTGCATTTTTGAGCGCTTTTCTTTCGTGTCTGCCCTCGCCGTATGCTTGAGAGCTATGAGCCCGTTTGAAAATATGAGCACTCTCAACGTCGTTGTCGGCATTATCTTTATCCTGCTGACCCTGCTTCTGCTCATCCCCGGCGCGATGGCCTCCGTGGGCAACCTGCCGGGCAACAAGTGGTTCGGCCTGCACGTCCCGGCGGTGCGCAAGGACCGCGCGATTTGGGACCAGGCCCACAAGGTCGCTGGCCCGTTCTGGGTGTTGGCGGGTGTGGCGCTCGCGTTCGGCGCTGCCTTTTCCTTCATCGCCTCCGGGTGGATGTGGGTGCTGCCGGCGGTGGCACTGGTGGCGGCGGTTGTCGCGGCCTCGTTGGGCGGCAACTTCGGCGCGCGTGCGGCCGCGGCGGTGGAGCAGGCGCGTGAGAAGCAGGCGGAGGAGCCCAAGCCCGCAGTAAACATCGATGCTTTGCGACGAGCCGCCGGCCACGCCGACGACCAGAAGTAGGTGCCCATGAATTGGCAGGAAGCGATCCTGACCGTGTTGCGCAAGGCGGGGGAGCCGATGGCGTACAAGGACATCGCCGCCGAGATCGTCCGCCGCGGCTTAGTTAATGCCCCGCACACGAACCCGGAGATTGCCACCCACGCCGCCATTACCGGCTTGAAGGTGGACGGCCTGGTCACCTCAGCCCCGCGCGGAAAGTACCGTCTTCCTGAATAAAATTCCCGGTCGAATACCGGTTCCGCTATAGTTGTCAATTGTGACGTACATGACTTCTTTGAACTGGTGGTGGCTCGCCTAACTGGCGCGCCCCCTTCGAAGTCACGGCCCGCCAGCTTGCACCCCAAGCGCTGCGGGCCTTTTTCACCCTCGGTGCAATGAATACGACAGAACCGAGGACCACATGCATTACACCCACCGCGAGGTGCGCTACCACGAGGACGTGGCCAGCCTCTTCGCCCACATCGGCGGACTCGACGCGGAAGATTCTGTGCTGCTCGAGTCCGCCGACATCACCACCCGTAACGGCCTGCAGTCCGTGGCGGTGCTGCGCGCTTCTGTGCGCGTGACCTGTACCGGCAACCGCGTGACCGTGGAGCCACTGACCCCATCTGGCGAGGTCATCGCAGCGGACCTGGGCCTTGAGGAGTACCGGGTGGGGGAGGGCGTCTACGAGTTCCCCGCATCACGCGCCGCGGACGAGCGCGAGCGTCTCACCGCCCCGTCCTCCGCCGACGTGCTCCGCGCGCTTACCACGCGCGCCGGTTACGGCAACGAGGACTTCCCGTTTCTCGCCGGCGGTTTCGCCTACGACTACCTGGATTCTTTCGAGCAGCTGCCCTTTGTGGAGGCTGGCCCGAACACGTACCCGGATTTCCAGTTTGTGCTCGCCGAGGTGCTCCTGCGCGTCAACCACGAAACGTCCACCGCGTACCTCGCGGGCGTCGATGCGCATGGCGAGGGCATCGATCTCGAGCCGCTCGCGTCGCTTATCGACGCCCCCGTGCCCGCCTACGAACCCACCACCGAGAGCGCGGAGCGTGCCGTCGTCAAGGCAACTGTGTCCGACGCCGACTTCCGCGCGGACGTGGAGGGGCTCAAAGAACACATCGCCAACGGGGACATCTACCAGGTGGTGCCGGCACGGGCGTTCACGGCGGAGTGCGCGGACGCGTTCGGGGCGTACCGCCGGCTGCGCGAGTCCAACCCCTCGCCGTACATGTTCTACCTGCGCGGGCCGGGCTACGAGCTCTTCGGCGCCTCGCCGGAGTCCAACCTGAAGTTCGACCACACAACGCGCCAGGTTGAGCTGTACCCGATCGCCGGCACACGCCCGCGCGGGCTGAATCCGGACGGGACGGTCAACCACGAGCTGGACACCCGCATGGAGCTGCAGCTGCGCACCGACGCCAAGGAGGTCGCAGAGCACACCATGCTGGTGGACCTGGCTCGCAACGACATGGCCCGCGTGGCCGAGCCTCGCACCCGGCGAGTTCGCGAGCTGCTGCAGGTGGACCGCTATTCCCGCGTGATGCACCTGGTCAGCCGGGTCACCGCGACGCTTGCCTCAGACCTGGACGCGATGGATGCCTACCGCGCCTGCATGAACATGGGCACGCTCACCGGCGCGCCGAAGCTGCGCGCGACCGAGCTGTTGCGTGGGGTGGAGGGCACACGCCGCGGCTCCTACGGCGGGGCGGTGGGCTACCTGCACGGCAGCGGCGACTTTGACACCTGCATTGTCATCCGCTCCGCGTTCGTCGCCGACGGTGTGGCCACGGTGCAGGCCGGCGCGGGCGTGGTGCGCGATTCCATCCCGCAGGCCGAGGCCGACGAGACCCTGCACAAGGCCTACGCGGTACTCCAGGCACTCGCCGCGGGCCGCGAATTGGAGGTGCACAAGTGATCGTTTTACTGGATAACCAGGACTCTTTCGTCTACAACCTCGTCGACGCGCTCGCCGGCTTCGACACCGTGGTCTACCGCAACACCGTTGCTGCCGACACGGTGCTCGGCGCGAACCCGGAGCTCATCGTGCTCTCACCGGGCCCCGGCTACCCCGCGGACGCCGGCTGCATGATGGAGGTCATCGAGCGCGCCCAGGGCCGAATCCCCATCCTGGGCATCTGCCTGGGCTACCAGGCGCTCATCGAGCACTTTGGCGGGCGCGTCCAGCCGTGTGGCCCCGAGCACGGCACCTCGGTTCCCATGAGGCTTACGGCTCCGCACCCGCTGTTCCGCGGCCTCACGGTCGGCGGCGCCCCCGGCCAACCCGGCCTGGACGTGCCTGTTGCCCGCTACCACTCGCTGGGAGCGACCGAGGCGCCGGCCGGGATCGCGCCGCTGGCCTCGACGGACACACAGATCGGCGAGGTGATCATGGCCGCCGAGACCGAGGACGGCTACTCCATCGGCCTCCAATTCCACCCCGAATCCATCCTCTCCCCCGCAGGGCCCCAGCTGCTGGAGCGCTGCGTGGAACACCTGCTGCAGAAAGGACGCGACAATGGCTGACCACGTAGAAATCTTCCGCCGCTTCATCAACAACCCAGCCCCGACGTTGGAGGACGCGGTTGAGGCGTTCACCCCGCTGACCGTCGGCGACTACGACGACGTCCACATCGCGGCGCTGCTCGCCACCATCCGCACCCGCGGGGAAACCTTCGCCGACATCGCAGGCGCGGCGAAGGCGTTCCTCGCCGCTGGCCGCCCGTTCCCGGTGACTGGCAAGGGGATCATGGACACCGCGGGCACCGGCGGCGACGGCGCAAACACCATCAACATCACCACCGCCGCCTCACTTGTGGCCGCGGCCGGCGGGGTGAAGATGATCAAGTGCGGCAACCGCTCGGTGTCTTCCAAGTCCGGGTCGGCCGATGTGCTGGAGGCCCTGAACATCCCGCTGGACCTCGACCCGGAGCGCGCGGTGCGCCAGTTCGAGTCCTCGAACTTCACGTTCCTGTTCGCCCCGGCGTACAACCCCGCGATCGCTTTCGTGCAGCCGGTGCGCAAAAAACTCGGCGTGAGCACGTTATTTAACACGATGGGCCCATTATTGAGTCCCGCAAGGCCTGAATTCCAAATAATGGGGATTGCCAATCCTAAGTTAGGCCCCACTATTGCAAAGACCACGAAAACGCTCGGCCGTTCCCGCGCGCTCGTCGTTCACGGCGCCGGCACGGACGAGATCGCGGTCCACGGCGACACCCTCGTCTGGGAGCTCAAGGACGGCGAGATTTCCCACTACACGGTGACGCCGGCGGAGCTTGGCGTGGATAAGCATACGCTCGAGGACCTCCGCGGGGGCGACGGCGAGCACAACGCCGCTGCCATGCGCGCCACCTTCGCAGGGGAGGGGCCGACCGCGCAGCGCGACGCCGTGGCCGTGAACGCCGGCGCGATGTTCTACCTCTACGGCATGGCGGACTCGCTTGCCGCCGGCACGGCGCATGCGAAGCACTTGCTTGCCGACGGTTCCGTGTCCCAGTGGCTCACCACCCACGAGGAGGCGGACTACAGTGGCTAAGATTTTGACCGAAATTGTGGCGAACCGTAAACGTCACATTGACGGAATTCGACAACGTATCGGTCACGTTTCTTTCGACACGTTACGTTATTCAGAGCGATCGCTCTACGACGCTTTGGCCGCCCCGGGTGCCTCCTACATCATGGAGTGCAAGTCCGCCTCGCCCTCGCTCGGCACGATCCGCGAGGACTACAAGCCGGGGGAGATCGCAAGCGTCTACTCGCGCTACGCCTCGGCGATCTCCGTGCTGTGCGAGCCCGACTATTTTGGCGGGGACTACGACCACCTCGCCACCGTCGCCGCCACCACGCACCTGCCGGTGCTGTGCAAGGACTTCATCGTCGACGAGGTGCAGATCTACGCCGCCCGCTACTTTGGCGCGGACGCGGTGCTGTTGATGCTGTCGGTGCTCTCGGACGAGGAGTACACGCACCTGGCCTCGGTCGCGGAGTCGCTGCGCATGGACGTGCTTACCGAAGTCATCGATGAGAACGAGGCGGCCCGTGCCACCAAGCTCGGCGCGAAAATCTTCGGCGTGAACCACCGCAACCTCCACGACCTTTCCATCGACCTCGACCGCTCCGCCCGCCTGGCCGCACTCGCGCCGGACGGGGCAGTGGTGGTGGCCGAGTCCGGCATCCGCGCCGCCGCGACCGTTCGCCGGCTCGGCGGACACTCGGACGGGTTCCTGGTCGGCTCGCAGCTGACCTCACAGCCGGACATCGACCGCGCCTGCCGCGAGCTGGTGTACGGCCCGAACAAGGTCTGCGGCCTGCGTTCCGCATCCGCCGCCCAGGCGGCAAAAGCGGCCGGCGCGGTGTACGGCGGGCTGATCTTCGAAGAGGCTTCCCCGCGCAATGTTTCACGTGAAACGGCCGCACAGATCATAGCCGCGGAGCCGGGGCTCGACTACGTGGCGGTCTCGCGCCGCACCGCGGGCTACGACCGATTGGTCCAGCCCGGCATTGTCGCCGTCCAGGTCCACGCCCCGTACCAGGGCTCGCTCGGGGCCGAGCACGCGCTGATCGCGCGCGTCCGCTCCGAGGTCGATGTCCAGGTGTGGCGCGCTGTCGACATGACTGGGCCCAATGATGCGGCGGGCGTGGCGGAGCTCGTCGACCAGCTAGTGCTCGATTCCGGCACCGGAGGGACGGGGGAGCGGTTCGACTGGTCCCGCATCCCCACTACCGACGCGCTGCTCGCCGGCGGCTTGACCACCGAAAACCTCACCGACGCGCTGCGCACCGGCTGCACCGGCCTCGACCTCAACTCCGGCTTCGAAGACCCCCTCGGCCACAAGGATGCCGCTGCCTTGCGACGAGGCTTCGCCACCATCCGCAACTTCCACACTTAAGGACAAAAACATGACCCTGCTCCCTGCCTACTACGGCGAGTTCGGCGGACAGTTCGTCCCCGAGTCGCTCATCCCGGCGCTCGACCAGCTTGAGCAAGCCTTCGTGGACGCGTTCAACGACGAGGCATTCATGAACGAGTACCGCGGCCTGCTCCGCGAATACCTCGGTCGACCCACCCCGCTCACCGAGTGCCGCAACCTACCGCTCGAAGGCAACGCGCGCATCTTCCTCAAGCGCGAGGACCTCGTCCACGGCGGCGCGCACAAGACCAACCAGGTCATCGGCCAGGCGCTGCTGGCCAAGCAGATGGGAAAGACCCGCATCATCGCGGAGACCGGCGCCGGCCAGCACGGCACCGCCACCGCGCTCGCCTGCGCGCTGCTGGGCCTGGAGTGCGTGATCTACATGGGCAAGACCGACATGGAACGCCAAGCGCCGAACGTCTACCGCATGCGCCTGATGGGCGCCGAGGTCGTCGGTGTGGAATCCGGCGCGGGCACGCTCAAAGACGCGGTGAACGAGGCGCTTCGCGACTGGACCGCCACCTTCCACGAATCCCACTACCTCCTTGGCACCGCGGCGGGGCCGCACCCGTTCCCGAAGATCGTCAAGGAGTTCCACCGCGTGATCTCCACCGAGGCCCGCGCCCAGATCCTCGAGCGAACCGGGCGGCTTCCCGACGTCGTAGTCGCCTGCGTCGGCGGCGGCTCCAACGCGATCGGCACCTTCGCCGACTTCATCGACGACACCAGTGTCGAGCTCGTCGGTGCCGAACCCGGGGGAGAGGGCTTCGGCCTCGGCGCCCACGGCGCGGCCATCGCCCAGGGCACGACCGGCCTGCTCCACGGCACGTATTCCTACCTGATGTGCGACGAGGACGGCCAAGTGCAGGATTCCTACTCCATTTCCGCCGGCCTGGACTACCCGGGCGTGGGCCCGGAGCACGCACACCTGGCCAAGTCCGGCCGCGCTTCTTATGTTCCCGTGACCGACGACGAGGCCCTCAACGCCTTCCAGGCACTGTCGCGCCACGAGGGCATCATCCCCGCGCTCGAGTCCTCACACGCTCTCGCCTACGCCCTCAAGCGTGCCGCCGAGCACCCGTCCGACGCGGAGCCGTTGCACATCCTGGTCACCCTGTCCGGCCGCGGCGACAAAGACATCGCCCACGTGCAAACCTCGCTCGACAAGAAGGAGAAGTAAATGAACCGCTACGAGAAGCTCTTCGCTAAAGGTGACGGCGCGTTCGTGCCCTTCATCATGCTCTCGGACCCGACCCCGGAGGACGCGGTGGAGATCGTCTCCGCCGTCGTTGACGCCGGGGCGGATGCAGTGGAGCTCGGCGTGCCGTTCTCCGACCCCGTCGCGGACGGCCCCGCCATTCAGGGTGCGCATGTGAGGGCGTTGGCGGGCGGAGCGACCGTCGATAAGGCGCTTGCGCAAATCCGCACCATCCGCGAGCGTTACCCGGAGCTGCCCATCGGCATGCTGGTATACGGCAACGTCGCGCACGCGCGCGGCCTCGAGCGGTTCTACCGCGAGTTCAAGGAGGCGGGTGCGGACAGCATTTTGCTTCCCGACGTCCCCGTGCGTGAGTCCGCCCCCTTCAGCGCAGCCGCCACCGCGGCCGGCATCGACCCGATCTACATCGCCCCGGCGAAGGCGTCGGAGGAAACGCTCGAGGCTGTGGCGGCGAACTCGCGCGGCTACATCTACGCCATCTCGCGCGACGGCGTGACCGGTGCGGACAAGGAGGCGACGGTGCAGGGCCTGCGTGAGGTCGTCGACAATGTGCGAAAGTTCGGTGGGCCTCCGGTGCTGCTGGGCTTCGGCATTTCCAAACCGCAGCACGTGCGCGACGCGATCGCCGCGGGGGCCGCGGGAGCGATCACCGGCTCGGCGATCACCAACATCATCGACAAATACATCGAGGGCAACCATGTGACCGACATGGACGCGCTGAAAGCCGAGCTGAGTGAGTACGTCACTGCCATGAAGGGCGCTACGATCGCATCATGACCTGTTCACGACGCATGTTCCTGCTCGGCACCGCAACCACGTTTGCCGGTGCGTTCCTCGCCGCCTGTGGAGAGGCGGCCCCCGAAGAAGTTGCCAAGACCGACGTGCCCGTCGGCTCCGCGGTGATCCTGGACAAGTTCATCATCGCCCAGCCCACCGCCGGCACCTACGTGGCCTACTCGAGTGTGTGCCCGCACCAGCAGAAGAAGATCACCAAGGTTGAGGGCGACACCGTCAAGTGCACTGCCCACGGCTCGGTGTTCAGCATCGCTGACGGCGCCCGCGTCTCCGGCCCGGCCGTCACTGGGATGCGCGAGGTGCCAGTGACCGACGCCGGCGACAAAGTCTCCGTTTCCGAGTAGATGAAGAAGCTCGACCCGCTACTTGTCGGCATCGTTGTCGCGGCGGCGCTCGCGTTCGTGCTGCCCGCCCAGGGCGCGTTCGCGGACGGGTTCGCCGTCGCGGTGAAGCTGGGCATTGCGCTGCTGTTCTTCCTCTACGGCGCGCGCCTGTCTACCCAGGAGGCGCTCAAAGGCCTGACCAACTGGCGTCTGCACGCGCTGATCCTGGCGTTCACGTTTGTCATCTACCCGGTGATTGGCCTGCTCGCTCGCCCGACGACGGCCTTCATGTCCGAGGACCTGTACCAGGGCCTGCTGTTCATGTCGCTGGTGCCGTCCACCGTGCAGTCCTCAGTGGCGCTCACCGGGGTGGCGCGCGGCAACGTCTCGGGCGCGGTCGTGGCGGCGTCTGTGTCCTCGCTCGTCGGTGTGGTGGCCACGCCGCTTCTTGTGATGTGGCTGATGGGCGCCGGCGACGGGGTGTCCGTGGACGCCTCCGTGTTCGGCGACATCGCGCTGCAGCTGCTCCTGCCGTTCATCTTGGGGCAACTCGCGCACAACTTCGTCCCGCGGGTGGGGGAGCTGGCCAAGTCGAAGGCGACGAAGATCGTGGACCGCGGCTCCATCTGGTTGGTGGTCTACTCCGCGTTTTCGCGCGGCGTCGTCTCCGGGGTCTGGTCGAACGTCTCCGCGTGGGAGATCGTGTTCCTCACCGTGTTCTCGTGCGTGCTGGTCGTCGCTATGCTGTGGCTCACCCGCATCCTCCCGGAGGCGCTGCGCTTCCCACGCGAGGATCGCGTGGCCATCCAAATGTGCGGCACCCAGAAGTCCCTCGCGACCGGCCTGCCCATGGCCACCGTCATCTTCGGCGGCGCCTCACTCGGCGTCCTGATCATCCCGCTGATGATCTACCACATGTGCCAACTGGTCATCTGCTCCGCGTACGCCTCCCGAATTTCCTAGGAGTTTCACGTGAAACATTTCGTCCGCATCCACTACAACGTCCCCGAACTCGGCGGCGAGCTGCTCAACATCGCCGAACTCGAGGAAATCTCGGCCCACGAGTGCACCATGGTGCGCATGATTGAACTCGACCCGGCCGAGACCATCACCGGCATCTACGTCGACGGCCGTGTCATCGGCCAGGCAAACCAACCCATGGGCACCGTCCCACACCCGCGCACCTACGACTCCATGGAGGGCATCACCGCCACCCACCTCAGCGAGGAGGAGTTCGAGGGCCTCTGGTCCGAGGCGCAGGCAAAGTTGCAATAGCTTATCGACGTCCCTCCGGCCCGCCCCGCCACCGGCGCGGGCCTTTTTCGTTGGTGGGACCCAATAGTTGGGGGTTTCGGAATTGTCCGCAATGCGGAGTTGCGGGGGACCGGACGACAACGCCACCGCGAGAGTGATCGGCCAGGCAAGCAGAGTCAGAGCAGACAATATCCCCAGCAGGGGGCGCTTATCCCACACCGCCATAACAAACCCCAGAACAGATACCGCGATCAAAGCAACCCAATAAAGCCATTGGGCCCACATGGGAACGCGGTCACCCATGAACGGTGCTGCGATCCAAACCGCCGCAAAAATCGGGTAGATAAACGCTGTGCGGTGAGCTTTCTCCATGGTCCGGCACCTCTCCACCCGCATTCATGGTGGCATCCCGACATTCCCGCAGCTGTCCGCAATGCGGAGCCTTTTCGTTGGCCCTTACCAACTATTGGTGGAGGCGGAATTGTCCGCAATGCGGAGTTGCGGACAAGTTTCAGCAGGTCAGAGGAATGTCGGACGCGAGTTTTATAATGTACGCAATCGAACTCGCATTCGCCTCAAGGGGGGCCAAAATGACCGCCGCATTGACCACCGAATCTAACCCCATCGCCGTCGCGTTGAGCCAGCAAATCGAGGACACGCACCGCGCAATGACCCAAAACAAAGCAGAGTTATTGTCCGCAATACAAATGTTTGATGAACTCGCACTTGCTATCGAATGTGGTTCCTCAACCACCGCACACTTCCTCATGCGCCGCCTGGGCGTGTCCTCCTCAACCGCGCACGAGTACGTCAGCGTCGCCCACCGTCTTCGACCTTTCAGCTACCTGCAGCAACACTTCACTGACGGTGCGCTGAACTATTCAGTGGTGCGACTGCTGCTGAAGTACATGACCGCCGAAAACGAGCGTGACTTGGTAGATCTCGCCCTCGGGATGGGCTACCACGAACTGGAATGTGCGCTAGCGGGGAAGAAGCCGCAGGACGAGGAGGGTGAAGACAGCCCGCAGTACTACCTGAGCCTGCACAAGCGCGATAACGGCGATATCGCGTTCCACGGCAACCTCAACGCCGCGGATGGCGCTGCATTCATCGCCGCACTGAAGATCGGGGAGATCGCGTACTGCGACCTCGACGAAGTGCTCGAGGACCTGGACCCGAAGGTTCACGGTGAAATCGACATCGCTCTGGAGCGTGCCGAGGACGTGGAGGAGAACCGCCCCGCACGAAAGACAGTGTCCGGATACGGGCTGCCGATTGGGCGCATGCTGCTGAGTGCGCTCATGGGCGTCGTCCACATGGCGCGCACGACGCCGCGCAACACGCTAACTACGCCGGGTGCCCACGTGAACATCTTGGCCACCAAGGACGGACGTGGCTACATGCCCAACAATGTGGGCGCGCCGTCGAAAGCCATCGCGAGCTTGCTTGCTAACGCGGAGGTTCGCATCTCAACGGTCAACTCCGACGGCCTCATCCTCAACACTGGACGTAAACAGCGTCTCGCAACAAACGGGCAGGTCAACGCGCTGTTAGCGATGTGGGGTGGGCAGTGCGCCGCACCCGGGTGCACACACACGCGGTTCATTGAGATCCACCACATCGAGGACTGGGCCACCGGGGGCCTGACCGACCTGGAGAACCTTTTGCCGCTGTGCTCCGCCTGCCACTCCCTGGTCACGGAGGGCTACCTGAAGACGCTGAAGGAGCACTCAGACATCCATTTTGTCTACGGCGACGGGACGCGTTTCGTGTCCACGAACTACTCCCTGCCGCGGCGCGACGACATCATGCGGACCATGGAGGAGTGCAATTGGTCCTTCACCGACTAGTGAGGCTTAGAAGAACTGCTCAACGGCCGGCACACCCGGGACACCCGGGATCTTGCCCGCTGCGGCCGCGGCGGCACCAACGAGTGCCAAGACACCTGCGGCGATGCCGGTGCCGACGAGGATGTCGTAGGTGGTGCCGAGCTTGTAGCCACGTGCGACGTCGTTCTTCAGGGAGGAGGTGGCGCTCTTCGGCACCAGGTTCTTGTCAGAGGAGCTCTTGTACGGGCCCGAGTAGCCGCTGCCCGGGTTGCGAAGTTCACGGGCCTCGGCCTTCAACTTGGCGCCAGCGAGGTGTTTATCGGTGACGTCAGACGCCTTCGTCGGCTTCACTGCCGTCTCAAGGTTCTCCAGCGTTTCGTTCAACGTGTTCTCTTCAGCCTGTGCCGGTACGGCTGCCAAAGACAGGGCAGTGGTAGCGGCCAAAGCAGCTGCGGTGATGCGCTTCATTGGAAACTCCTTTGTGCGAATCTGACGTTAAATAACCCGGAACCGGGCTCGCGACAGTAAAACACACGTTTCCGCAGGTATTCAAGCCTTTCTGGAGATGTAACGTCTCCACCTTCTGTGACGATATACAAAGCTCCCGATGCGCAAAAACTCCCCTCCTGAGCAGAGGAGAGGAAGACTAGAAAACGATGTTGACCAACAGCATGTACAGCGCGGTGCCGGCGAAGATCGATACATCGGCGCGGCGCTTCCACCAGTGCAGCAGCAGGGTGGCCGCGAGGGCGATGAGCGCGGAGGCGAGGTGGGCAGGCGAACCGGCGTGGCCGACGAGGGTGTAGGCGACAAGCACTGTCATCACGCCGACGGGCATGAGCACGGCGAGGAAGTCGATGAACGGGCTGCCCTTGAGCACGCGCAGCATGGAAAAGGGGAGAGCGCGCAGCAGCACGGTGACTACGCCTACAGGTATGAGCACCGCGGCCACCATGCCGAGGGAGACGCCGTCGGGGAGGCCGTAGTTACTCATGGCAGCCGCCAGGTGAGGGTCTCGTCGACGCGCGGGGCCCAGAAACGCAGTAGGAGGACAAGGAAGTAGGACACCAGCGCCACGATGATTACCTGGCCGGGCAGTACCACTGCGGCCGCCAGAGCGAGACCGCCGGCGATCAGGGGAGCGGAGAGGTCGCGGCTGGCCTGGAACGCCTCGAAGGCCAGCACGGCGAACAGGGCGGTCAGGGCGAAGTCGAAACCTTCCACGCCCGCAGGAATGACCGCGCCCGCCAGGGCGCCGACGACGCCGGAGGCCACCCACGCGATCTGGCAAACCACGGAGATGGTTATAAGGCGCGAGCCTGAGGGGCGGTCGCGGAGGGTGGAGGTGATGGCGTAGACCTCGTCGGTGAGCGCGTAGGTGGCGTAGGCGGAGGGTGCGCCGCGGCGGAGCTCCGAGCGCGGGTAGGTCAACCCGTAAAACAGGTGACGGAAGTTCACCATGAACCCCGTGATCGCGGACGAAACGGGGCCGACTCCGGTGAGCACCATGTCGATGGCCAAAAACTCCATCGACCCGGCGTAAATCACGGTGGAGAAAATCGGGGTCCACCACCACGCGAAGCCGGATTGGGTCATCAGCAGGCCGAACGCCAGCCCGAGCGGCACCAAACCGAGGGCGACCAGCCAGGTGTCGCGAAGACCCAGCCGAATTTCGGCCGATGTTTCACGTGAAACGGTCACTAGTTGTCCTCGAGGTTCGCGGGGAAGGTGGCGAACAGGGGCAAAGGCATTGCTTGTCGACGCATCACGTCACCCCACAGATCCGCACCCGCGGGAGCGACGACGTCGGAGGGCAGGGCGGGGGTGACAAACCAGTCGCCGCGCAGGATCTCGTCGTCAAGTTGGCCCGGCGCCCACTCGGCGTAACCGGCGAAGATGCGGATGCCGTCGAGGGAATCACCGACCTCAAGGGGAGAGGCGTTCAAGTCCACGAGTACGAGGCGGTTGGCCAGGCGGTTGAGGTAGGGGTTGTCGGACGCGCCGGCCGTCGTCACGCCCAGGCCCACAGCGGAGTCCACACCCACCGGCCCACCGATGTGCACGGCCTGCGGCTTGGCGGCCAGCTCCTCCCAGCCGGGCATGACGTTGGCCACCGCGACCTCGCTGCGGCGGTTCAGCACCACGCCGAGGGTGTGGTCCGCGTCTTGCTCCAGCACGAGAACCACGGTGCGGGCGAACTCGGGCGAGAACATGCCGGGCGCGGAAACGAGCAGCATGCCCGGCTCCGGATCAACCCGCTCCAGTGCGTTGAACAGGCGGTCTGCGTAGAAATACTCAGGCATTTTCCTTCTCCCACCAGGCTTTCAGCTCGGCGACGGCCTCGTCGTGCTCAAGTTCGCCGCGCTCCAAGCGCAGCTCCTTGAGATACTTCCATGCCTTGCCCACCTCCGGGCCGGGTTCGAGGCCCAGGATCTGCATGATCTCGTTGCCGTCCAGGTCCGGGCGCACGCGCGCGAGGTCCTCCTTGGCGGCGATGTCCGCGATGCGCTCTTCCAAGTGGTCGTAGGTGCGCTGCAGGCGCGCGGCCTTCTTGGCGTTGCGGGTGGTGGAATCGGCGCGCACGAGTTTGTGCAGCTTGGGCAGCAGTTCGCCGGCGTCGGTGACGTAGCGGCGCACGGCGGAGTCGGTCCACTGGCCCTCGCCAAAGCCGTGGAAGCGCATGTGCAGGAACACGAGCTGGCCCACGTCCGAGATGACGTGCTTCGGGTACTTCAGGGCCTTCAGGCGCTTGCGGGTCATCTTCGCGCCGACCACCTCGTGGTGGTGGAAGGTCACGCCGCCGCCCTCCTTGGGTGCGCGGGTGGCTGGTTTGCCGATGTCGTGCATCAGCGCCGCCCAGCGCAGCTTCAGATCCGGGCCCTCGTCCTCGAGTTCGGTGGCCTGGCGCAGCACGGTCAGGGAGTGGCGGTAGACGTCCTTGTGCTGCATATGCTCGTCGGTCTCCAGCTGCAGCGCCGGAATCTCGGGCAAAATATACGACGCCAAACCGGTGGACACCAGCAGGTCGATGCCCTCCCAGGGACGCGCGCCGAGCATGAGTTTGTCCAGCTCAGCCTGTACGCGCTCGGCGGTGATGCGCTCGATCTCGCCCGCCATGTCACACATCGCGTCATATACCCGGTCGGCCACGCTGAAGCCCAGCTGGGAGACAAAGCGGGCCGCACGCAGCATGCGCAGCGGGTCGTCCCTAAACGACACTTCGGGCTCCTGCGGGGTGTCCAGCACCTGCTGCACAAGGTCCGAAAGTCCGTCGACGGGGTCGTGGAAGGTGGGGGAGAGGCGGAGCTCGTCGTCAAGCGAAAGCTCAATGGCCATCGCATTGCAGGCGAAGTCGCGGCGGATGAGGTCGCCCTCGAGCGTGTCGCCGAAGGTGACTTCGGGGTTGCGGGTCACGCCGTCGTAGAGGTCGGAGCGGAAGGTGGTGATTTCCACGGTTTCGCCGCGGCGGATGGCGGAGACGGTGCCGAACTCGATGCCGGTGTCCCACACCTTCTCGCCCCACTCGCCCAGGATCTCCTGGATCACCTCGGGGCGCGCGGAGGTGGTGAAGTCGAGGTCGTGCACCCCGCGGCCGAGCATCGCGTCGCGCACCGAGCCGCCTACCATATATAAGGTCTCGCCGCGGCCGGAAAACAGTTGCGCGAGGGGCTCAAGCAGAGCAGCATGCTTGGCCACGACATCCTGCGCCCTCGCCATCAGCGCAGGGGCGGCAAGCGGGTCGGTCGGGTCTGGCATATCGAAGAGCTTCTGCGTCACCCGGGACACGATACCCGCCACCCCCGCGCGGGAAGTACCACAACCGGCCGAAAGACCGATACCATGACACGAATGAGTGACAACCAGCGCCCGGTACCGGGGCCCTCTAACGGCAAGGGGGGCTCCGGCGGCGGTAAGCGCCGGCCGCGGCGCCGGCGCGGGGGCAAACCCGCCGAGCAGCAACAGCAGCCGGGAGACAAACCGAAGCGGAAGCGGAATAACCGCCGCGGAAAGAACTCCCGCGGCGGCCGCAAGCAGCACAATCGTCGAAGGTCGAAGTACCAGCAGCACGATTCGTCGATAGAAACGCGCGACGAGACCTCCGCCGGCGGCCTTGTGGTCTCCGGCATGGCTGAGGCCGTGGGCAAGGACGGCAAGGTGGACATGAGCCGCATCTACGTCGCGCTCATCGGCCGCTTGGACCGCCGCGGGCGGCTGTTGTGGTCCATGCCGAAAGGCCACGTGGAAAACGGCGAGCACCAGTGGGTCACCGCCGAGCGCGAGGTGTGGGAGGAAACCGGCATCACCGGAGAGGCCTTCGACACCCTGGGCACGATCGACTACTGGTTTGTCTCCGACGGCGTGCGCATTCACAAGACGGTGCACCACAACCTCCTGCGCTACGTCGACGGCGTGTTCAACGACGAGGACCCGGAGGTCACCGAGGTGGCGTGGGTGCCCATGAGCGACCTGATGGAGCACCTCGCGTACGCCGATGAGCGCAAGCTCGCCCGCATCGCCTACGACCGGATGCCGGACTTGGCCAGGAAGGAAAAGAAAGCCGGAAGGGCAACTCCGCGATGAACCGGTACGCCGCGCTGGCTGCCGTCGTGCTCGCCGCCCCCGCCGTGCCGCTGGCGCCGGACAACCCGGAAGTGACGGAGCAGTGGGCGAACCTGACCGTGCGCCCGTCCGAAGGCGAGCAGGCGAGTGTGGAGGTCGTCGAGGCCCCGCACGCCATCTCCGCCCACGATCCGTTTCACGTGAAACTTCGCGTGACCAACCACTCCGAGGACACGCTCGAGGGCTTCAGCGTGGTCCCGCGCCGAGCCTCGGCGGTGGCCTCCGTGATGGAGCAGCGCTATGCAACCATCGCTGGCCAGCAGGAGTATGGGGTGGTGGGGGAGGCGCGTGACGTCGATAGGCAATTGGCCCCAGGCGACTCGCTGGAGCTCGAGATGGACCTGGGCCTCGACCTGCCGGATGTGGGCACGTACCCAATCATGCTGCAGCTTCTCGACGCCTCCGGTGCCCCCCTCGACACCGACCGCTTCCACATGGGCGTCAAGGGCGTCCGGGACGACATCCGGGCCGCGGAGCTGACCGCGCTGTACCCGGTGACCGCGGACGTGGACATCCTGCCCGGCGAGACCGGCGAGGCGCCTGAGACGCAACCGCTGGTGCTGGCGAACGACTCGCTGGCCGGCCAACTCGCGCCCGAGGGGCGGCTGAGCAAGCTGGTGGACCAGTACATCGAGGCGGCCCAGACACCGGAAGTCGGTTACGCCACCTGCGTCGCGCTGGACCCGGCACTGATAGACACCGTGGAGCGCATGCAACACGGCTACACCGTCGACGACGAGCGCCCCGCCGTGGTGGAAGAACCGAAACGGCTGCGCGACTCCTGGGCAGACGAGGGCGACCCCGACGGCGAACCCGGCACCGGCGCGGACGACGCGAAGGTATGGCTGGACAAGGTGCGCCACATCGCCGCCACCGGCTGCACGGTGTCGCTGCCGTGGGCGAACGCGGACTTGAACGCCGTGGCGCGCACCGGCGACAAGTGGCTCATGCGCGAGGCGGTGGAGCGCGGTCCGTTCGTGCTGCAGCGCGTACTCGGCAGCGCCGGCACCCTGAACACCGTGGTCACCGGCGCAGGCTACGTCGAAAACGGCACCGCGCCGGCGCTGGGATGGGCGGACCACTCGCGCTCCACCGTCATGGACGAAGGCATGCAGGCCGCGTGGGAACGCGCCGAAGCGGCCGGGGTGCAGGAAGAACACGACGGGTCTGAAAGCGCCCTGGAGCGCGCAGACATGGCGGATCTCGCCGGGTCGGCCGCACCCGCACCGCAGCAACCAGTGCGCGTGCTGGCCGCCGCGCCAGGTAGGAACTACGGCTGGATCGCGCCGGGAGTGATGACGGTGGGCTACCAGTCCTCCCTGGCCACCGTGCTGGCCGCCGCCGGCGTGGACCCCGAAACCACCGGTTTTTCAGAACAGAACCTGCGCTACAACTACGCGGTGGACTCCAAGGCCGCCCGCGACACCAACGCCGCCGCCGCGGTGCGGCTGGCCGCCCAGTCCGCCTGGGTGGCGGGAGACTCCGGGGAGCAGCCGGAGCCGATCCTGGTCGCCCCGCCCGCGAACTGGGACGCGGACACCGCCGCCACCGTGCTGGGCACCGTGGCCGAGCTGGTCACCGGCGCGGGCGCGCACCCCATGGCGTTTGGCACCTACCTGGACGCGCCAGCTGACGTTCAGCCTGCGGGTGAGCCGGAGGAACACACGGACCCCACCGCGTTCACCGACGCGGAGGTGCTGCAGGTGACCCAGCAGGCCGGGTTCATCAACGACCTGACGGGGCTGATGGTGCCCGACACCGGCATTGCGCTGACCCGCTACGGGTTCACCCTGCCGCTGCGCCGGGACCTGCTGCAGGCGCTGTCCATCGGGCAGCGCCGGGCAATGTCGCGCTACAGCGACGCGGCGGCGGCCACCAGCGAGCGCCTCGGCGCCTCCCGCGCCGCACTGGGAGACCTGCGCTCGGCGGTGGACCTGATCCCGCCCGGGAACGTCTACACGCGCACCTCCAATTCCAGCCCGCTGCTCATCGTGGCCCGCAACGGGTTGCCGCTGCCGGTGGAGACTTCCATCAACTTCTCCGGGCCTGCGGACGCCCGCTTGCACGTGCCCGGGGTGCTGCGCATCCCGGCCCGCGGGTCTGTCACGGTGCAGATGACCGCGGACCTGCCGGAAAGCTCCCGCAGCACGGACCTGAATCTGTACCTGGCGAGCGCGAACGGGCAGCCGATCTCGCAGCCCGTGGACATCTCCGTGCGCACCACGCGGATCACGGTGGGCCGCTGGCTCGCCATCGCCGCGCTGGTTCTGGCCGGGCTGCTGGTGGTCATAGCGTTGCGCGGCGCGCGGGGCAGCCCGCCAAAAGACAGCGACCCAAAACCAGAAGCCAGGAGACCTAAGAATCGGAGAACCAAGTGACGGAACAGGGACTGCGCCGGCGCATTGTCACGCCAGCGCCGCCAGCGCCGGTGCCCGCGCCGCGCGAGACCAAACCGGCGCGCGAGGAGCTCGAGGACGGCGCGCCGGATAAGTCGCTGCTGACCACCAGCCCCAAGGGCGAGACCATCGCCCCGCCGCAAACCGCCGACACCGTAGCCGCGGGCGCAGCGGGCGCCGTCGCTGTCGCCGAGCCCCAGGCCAGCGAGGAGGAGCCCGCCGCCGAGGGCGGGGAGAAGGTCGTGCGCGCCACCGGCTCAATGGCCGTGGCCACCCTGATCTCGCGCATCACCGGGTTCATCCGCACCGTGCTCATCGGCGCGGCGCTCGGAGAGGTAGTGGCGGCGTCCTTCAACACCGCCAACACCCTGCCCAACCTGATCACGGAGATCGTGCTCGGCTCCGTGCTCACCGCCTTGGTGGTGCCGGTGCTGGTGCGCGCGGAGAAGGAGGACGCGGACCACGGCGCCGCGTTCATCCGCCGCCTGTTCACACTGACCCTGACGCTGATGACGGTGGTCACCGTCGCCGCCGTGGCGGCCGCGCCGCTGCTGACCCGGATGATGATGGACGAGGACTCCCTGGGCAACCTGGTCCAAACCACCTCGTTCGCGTACTTGGTGCTGCCGCAGATCTTCTTCTACGGCATGTTCTCCCTGTTCATGGCAATTTTGAACACGAAGGAGCACTTCCGCCCGGGCGCCTGGGCCCCGGTGGCCAACAACGTCGTCTCCATTGCCGTGCTCGTGGCGTACATGGCGCTGCCGGGGCAGCTGAACCCGGCGGCGCCGACGTCGATAAGCAATCCCCACGTGCTCCTGCTGGGGCTTGGCACCACGGCTGGCGTGGTGGTGCAGTGCCTGATCATGCTGCCCGCGCTGCGCAAGTTGGGCATCGACCTACGCCCGCTGTGGGGCATCGACGAGCGCCTCAAGCAGTTCGGCGGCATGGCGCTGGCGATTGTCACCTACGTGGCGATCAGCCAGTTCGGCTACGTCATCACCTCGCGCATCGCGTTTGACTCGGACGCGGCGGCGCAGTTCATCTACCAGCAGCACTGGATGCTGCTGCAAATGCCGTACGGCATCATCGGCGTCACCCTGCTCACCGCAATCATGCCGCGCATGTCCCGCAACGCCGCGGAAGGCGACGACGCAGCCGTGGTCGCGGACCTGACCATGGGCACGAAGCTGACGTTCATCGCGCTGATCCCCATCATCATCTTCATGACGGCGCTGGGCCCCGACATCGCCCACGCGCTGTTCGCCTACGGCTCGTTCAGCCCCCAGGCCGCGCACCTGCTCGGCATGACCATCTCCGCGTCCTCGTTCACCCTGATCCCGTACGCGCTGGTGATGCTGCACCTGCGCGTGTTCTACGCGCGCGAAGAGGCGTGGACGCCCACGTTCATCATCGCCGGCATCACCGGCACGAAGATTCTGCTGTCCGCGCTCGCGCCGTACATCGCGCAGGACCCCAGCCACGTGGTGGTGCTGCTCGGTGCGGCGAACGGCTTCGGCTTCGTCGCCGGCGCGCTCATCGGCGGGCTGCTGCTGCGCCGCAAGCTGGGCACCCTGCGCTCCAGCGACGTGCTGCGCACCTCCATCTGGGCGGTGGCCGCGGCACTCGTGGGTGTTGCGGTGATCTTCGGTGTGCGCTGGCTGCTTCGCGACGTCGCCGGTCTGCACCTGCCCGAGGCCCTCGGACGCCTCATCGGTGCCCCCAGCCTGGGCAACCTCATCGAGGTGGTCCTGCTCGGCCTGCTGTTTCTGGTGGTCACCGGCCTGGTGCTGTCGCGCTCCAAACTGCCCGAGGTGCAGAACCTGGGCCGCGCGCTGCAGCGCATCCCGGTGCTGGGGCGCTTCATCCGCCCGGACGAGGACCGCGCGCTCGAGGTGGGCGAGGCGGACCCGCGGGACGTGTCCAACCAGTTCCTCGCCTCCGACACCTTCAACGCCTCCCCGGTGCCGCCGCCGATGTCCGCCGGCGTGGTCCGCGGGCCGCGCCTGGTTCCGGGTGCGGGGGTGTCCGACGGGCGCTTCCGCCTGATCCGCGACCACGGCGCATCCACCGGCGCACGCTTCTGGCAGGCGCGCGAGGTAGCCACCGGCAGAGATGTGGCGCTGACGTTCGTGGACACCACCGGTGCCGCGCCGATGGCCCCGGCCACCCCGCGCGAGGCGGCGCTGAAGGCCGCCGGCGTGGCGCGGCGCACCCGCAAGATGGCCAAGCTGCACCTGCCCGCGGTGGCCGAAAACATTGAAATCCTGTCCTACCGTTCCGGCGCCCTCGTGGTGGCGGACTGGGTGGAGGGCTCCTCGGTCAAGGCCGTAGCGGAGTCCGGGCAGACGCTGCACACCGAGGCCGTGGCCAACGCGCTGGCGCCTTTGGCCGGCGCGATGGCGGCGGCGCACGAGGCGGACGTGCCGCTGGGCCTGGACAACCGCCAGCAGCTGCGCATCGACCACGAGGGGCACGTCCGCCTGGCGTTCCCGGTGGTGCTGCCGGACGCCACCCCGGCAACGGACGCGGAGTCCTTCGCCTCCGCGCTGACGCTGCTGACCAGCAACGTCAGCTCCGACGGCCTGGACGACGTCACCGCCCGCACCCGCGCGCTCGTGGACGCGGACGCGGTGGACCAGGCCGCCTTCCGCGACATCGAGCGCGCCCTGTACGAGGCGGCGAACCTGCCGGTGCCCAACGAGGACGCGCCGACGGACGAGATCCCGGTGGTGGAGATCTACGAGCCGGTCGAGCCGGTGGCCGAGCACGTGGAGGACCCGGACGAGCTGCGCGGCGGCTTCGGCGGCCGCACCATGGGCCCGGTGACCATCGGGCTGCTCACTTTCGCCGCGGTCATCGCCGCGGTGCTGGTGGGCGTGCTCACCACATACCTGGTGGACTTCGTCTCCGGCGAAAACGTGGTGGACCGTCCGTCGGCCGCGCCCACAACCACCACACGCGACCCGGGCATGCCGGTGGTCATCGGGCCGCTGAACATGGAGGTCCTAGACGACAGCTCCGTGCAGTTCACCCCCGAGGACGGCTCGGCGTTCACGCTTGAGCAGGTGCTTATCGACGCCTCCGGCACCGCCAACTACACCCTGTACGGCGTGCCAGCAGAGCAGGAGACCGCGCACCCGCCCGTGATCGCGGAGGGCAAGTTGCGGAGCGGCCAGATAAGCGCCGACGCGGAAACCAACGAACCGCTGTTGCGCGTGGTGCTGAAGGTGGACGGCGAGACGGATGTGAAGAACGTTTCGCTGGTCGGCCACGTGGTTGTCCACTGAAATGCGCACCCGGCCCTAGGCAGGGGGTCTAGGGCCGGGGCATAGTGGGGGCAACTGAATTTTTGGGGGGAAAATGGACTACATCAACGACCGGCAGCTGGTGGCGAACTACCTGGCGGGGGACCGGCAGGCCTTCGCGCTCATCGTGCGGCGCCACCGCAAACGCATGTACTTCGCCGCCCGCAACTTCGCGCGCAACGAGCAGGACGCCCAAGACATCGTCCAAGACGCCCTGTTCAAGGCGGCGCGCAGCATGCACACCTACCGCGGGGAAGCGAAGCTGTCCACGTGGCTGCACCGCATGACCATCAACGCCGCGATAGACCACCAACGCAAAGACGGCCGCTCCGGCGCCCAGTGCAGCCTGGACGACAACGACACCGTCGACATCGACGCGAACAAGTACCTCGCCTACAACCCCATGGAGAACATGGAGCGCACCATGGCCATGCGCCAAGCCCTGGCGGTGCTGCCGCAGGCGCAGCGCAAAGCTCTGTGGCTGATCGACGTCGCGGGCATGAGCGTCGGCGACGCTGCCGCCGAACTCGGGGTGCAACCCGGCACCGTGAAGTCGCGCCGCTACCGGGCGCGGGAAGCCGTCGCAGCGGCGATAGGGGAGGCGGCGCCGGCGCGCTAAGATCTGCAACCATGACTTCCCCCGGCTTCAACTTTGTCACCCCGCAAACCGATGCGGCACCGGCGCCCGCAGCCGCCACTACCGGCACCGACGAGGTGCACGGCCTGATCATCGTCGGCTCCGGCCCCTCCGGTTACACCGCCGCCCTCTACGCCGCCCGCGCGGAGCTGAAACCGCTCGTGTTCGAGGGCTACGAGTACGGCGGCGAGCTGATGAACACCACCGAGGTGGAGAACTTCCCCGGCTTCGAAGACGGCATCATGGGCCCGGACCTCATGGCGAACATGCGCGCCCAGGCCGAGAAGTTCGGCGCGGACCTGCGCCAGGAGCTGGTGGACTCCGTGGACTTTTCCGGCGACATTAAAAAGGTCGTCGTGGACGACGAGGTCTACCAGGCCCGCGCCGTCATCCTCGCCACCGGCGCCGCGCCGCGCCACCTGGGCATCCCGGGCGAGGCGGAGCTGACCGGCCGCGGCGTGTCCACTTGCGCCACCTGCGACGGCTTCTTCTTCAAGGACCAGCACATAGCCGTCGTCGGCGGCGGCGACTCCGCCATGGAGGAGGCCACCTTCCTGACCAAGTTCGGCTCCAAGGTCACGCTGATCCACCGCTCGGAGAACTTCCGCGCCTCCAAGATCATGCTCGAGCGCGCACGCGAGAACGACAAGATCGAGATCCTCACCAACACCGTGGTCGACTCCGTGGTGGAAGCGGACGGCAAGGTCGGCGGGCTGAACATCCGCAGCACCGTCACCGGCGCAGAAAGCGTGCTGGATGCCACTGCGCTGTTCGTCGCCATCGGCCACGACCCGCGCTCCGGTTTCCTGGCCGGCCAGGTGGCCGTGGACGAGGGTGGTTACGTTCAGGTGGCGGAGCCGTCGACAAGCACGAGCGTTGAAGGCGTGTTCGCGTGCGGCGACCTGGTGGACAAAACCTACCGCCAGGCCATCACCGCCGCCGGCGCTGGCTGCCGCGCCGCGCTGGACGCGCAGCACTATCTGGCGGCGCTGTAGAATAGCGCGCATGAACGCACCAGTTGATGTGACCCAAGCAACCTTCAAAAACGAGGTCATCGAGGCGGACACCCCGGTGCTCGTGGACTTCTGGGCGGAGTGGTGCGGCCCATGCCGCAAGCTCTCCCCGCTGCTGGACGAAGTCGCCCAGGAGATGGCCGGCCAAGTCAAGGTGGCGAAGGTCAACGTGGACAACGAGCGCGCGCTCGGCGCCATGTTCCAAGTCATGTCCATCCCCACCGTCCTGCTGTTCAAGGACGGCAAAAAGGTCGACGAGTTCGTGGGTGTGCGCCCCAAATCCGAGATCGTTTCCAAGATTCAGGCGCAGCTCTAGCGGCGCGTAGACTGACCGTGTCCATCCGAATAGAAAGGCCCGCATGCAAGACATTTTGCGCGTTGGCGACTCCAGCACACGGGTCGCCGAGGTCCGGATGTCGCTCGCTCGCCTGGGCCTGCTAGACGGCTACGAGGGCGAGATCGACTCCACCCGCCGCTTCACCGAAGCCGAGATGCTTTACGACGACACGCTGTGCGAAGCCGTCAAAGCCTTCCAACAGTCCCGCGGCATCGTGCCCACCGGGACCATCGACTCGGCGACGCTGCGGGAACTGCGCGAAGCCTCCTACACCCTCGGCGCGCGCGTGCTGAGCTACCAGCCCGGCCAGGAAATGGTCGGCGACGATGTCCGGCAGCTGCAATCCCAGCTCCACGAGCTGGGCTTCTACCCGCACCGGGTGGACGGCCGCTTCGGTCCGCACACCTACGAGTCGCTGATGAACTACCAGCTCAACTCCGGCCTGGAAGACGACGGCGTGTGCGGCCCCGACACGCTGCGCGCCCTGTCGCTTCTGGGCCGGCGCATCACCGGCGGGTCCGTCCAGGCCATCCGCGAACGCGAGACCGTGCGCCAGGCCGGCCCAAACCTGACCGGCAAGCGCGTGGTCATCGACCCGGACTTGGGCGGCACCGACCGCGGCCTGGTGGTGGACGGCCCATACGGCCCCATCACAGAAGAGGAAATCCTGTGGGATTTGGCCCAGCGCATAGAGGGGCGCATGGTTGCCGCCGGCATGGAGACCATCCTGTCGCGCCCGCGCGGCGACAACCCCTCCAACAAGCAGCGCGCCGACCTGGCCAACGGGTTCAAGGCGGACCTGCTCATTTCCCTCCGCCTGGATTCCTACCCGAATGAGAAAGCCAACGGCGTGGCCACGTTCTACTTCGGCTCCGAGAAGGGCAGCTCGTCGCTAACCGGGGAGACGCTCTCGAGCTACATCCAGCGCGAGGTCGCCGCCCGCACCCAGCTGCAGAACTGCCGCAACCACGCCCGCACCTGGGAGATGCTGCGCATGACCCGGATGCCGTCGGTGGAACTGGTGGCCGGCTACCTGACCAACCCGGGGGACTTGGCGATCCTTACCGACCCAAACGAGCGCGACGCCATCGCCGAAGCCGTCGTGGTGGCCGTGAAGCGCCTCTACCTGCTCGACCACGACAACCGGCCCACCGGCACCTACTCCTTCAAGGAGCTGCTGCGGGAGGAAAAGCACGCCTAGTCGGCGCCCTGGATAAGCCCCATGATGCGCTCGAAGTCGTCCTTGTCGCCGAACTCGACCACAATCTTGCCCTTGCGCTTGCCCATGGTCACCGACACCTTGGTGTCCCAGATGTCCGCGAGGGAATCGGCGGCGCGGGTGAGGTACTCCGGCTGCGGGGCGGGCTGACGCTTCGGCTTGTCCGGCACCTTGCCGCCTGCGTTGATCAGGGACACCGCCTCTTCCGTGGCGCGGACGGACAGCCCCTCGGCGACGATGCGGTCGGCGAGTTGAGCCTGGGCGTCGGCGGTGTCGTCACCAACCTTAATGCCCAACAAGGCACGCGCGTGACCTGCGGAAAGCACGCCGGCGGCGACGCGGCGCTGCACACCCACGGGCAGGTTGAGCAGGCGGATCGCGTTGGTGATCACGGGGCGCGAGCGGCCCAAACGGTCCGCGAGCTGCTCCTGGGTCACGCCGAATTCGTCGAGAAGCTGCTGGTAGGCGGCCGCCTCTTCGAGCGGGTTGAGCTGGACGCGGTGGATGTTTTCCAAAAGCGCGTCGCGCAGCATGTCCTCGTCGGAGGTTTCGCGCACAATGGCCGGGATGTGCTTCAGGCCGGCCTTGGAGGCGGCGCGCCAGCGGCGCTCGCCCATAATCAGCTCGAAACCCTCGGGCGTGTCGCGCACAACGATGGGCTGCAGCAGGCCGAACTCGCGGATGGAGTGGACCAGCTCAGCCAGCTCGTCCTCGTCGAAGACCTGGCGCGGCTGCTTCGGGTTGGGGATGATCTGGCCGACCGGGATCTCCTGGTAGCGCGCGCCCACCGGCACGGGCTGGATCACCTTGTCACGCTTGGCGGACACTGTCGGGGCGCCCTGGACTTTCTTTTTGGGGGCGCCCTTTGGTGCGTCGTCAGGCTTGGGTGCTTCCTTGCCAAAGATCACGTCGGAGGCGCCCCCGCCGATGCCCGGGGTCTTGCCGTTTTTGTCGATGTCCGACGGCGTCGACGGGATCAGCGCCGCCAGTCCGCGGCCGAGGCCGCCCTTGCGTTCTGCCATTGATTAGTCCTCCTCAGAGTCGAGCTGGTTGTAGACCTCGGGGCTCACGCCGATCGGGCCGGTGGTGGGGTGGGGCTGGTAGTCGCCGCGGGTGGCCAGCTCCTTCGCCGCGTCGAAGTAGGCCAGCGCGCCGCGCGAGCCGGGGTCGTAATCGATGACGGTCTGGCCGTAGCCGGGCGCCTCGGAGACCTTCACGGAGCGGGGAATGACGTTGTTCAGCACCACCTGGCCGAACTGGCCGCGCACCTCGTCGGCGACGTCGGCGGCAAGGCGGGTGCGGGCGTCGTACATCGTCAGCAGGATCCCGGAGATGTGCAGGTTGTGGTTCAGGTGCTCGCGGATCATGCCGATGTTGCCCAAAAGCTGGCCCACGCCCTCGAGCGCGTAGTACTCGCACTGGATGGGGATGAGCACCTCGTCCACCGCGGTCATCGCGTTGATGGTGAGCAGCCCAAGCGACGGCGGGCAGTCAATGAACACGTAGTCGAAGCCGTGCTCGTCCAAAAAGCCGCGGCGGATCTGGTCGTGCAGGCGGTATTCGCGCCGCACCATGGACACCAGCTCAATCTCCGCGCCGGCCAGGTCGATGGTGGCGGGGATGCAGAACAGGTTCGGATTCTCCGGGTGCGGCTGCACGGCGTCGGAAGCCTCGGCCTCGCCGATGAGCAACTCATAGCTCGACGTGGTGCCGGAGGTGTGCTCCGCACCGAGCGCGGTCGACGCGTTGCCCTGCGGGTCCAGGTCGATCACCAGCACCTTCAAACCCTGCTTGCTCAGCCCGGCCGCCAGGTTCACGCTGGTGGTGGTCTTGCCCACGCCGCCCTTCTGGTTGGCCACGGTGACCACGCGCGGCTGGTCCGGCTTCGGGAGCGTTTCGCTTCTCGACGTCACACGCGCCGCGCGCATCGCCGCCTCCATCACAGGAGTCTCGTCGTAGTTTTCCATCTACGCCCCCTTCTTTCTGCGCTGGATCCGAATCAACGTGGTGGGCTGCTCCAGCACGGATCCGCCCACGGTGAAGATCTCCGCCTCGCCGCCGCCGGCCTTGGTAATGGCCTTCGCGTCGCGCTCGAGTTCCTCGGCCACGGATTCGCCCTTCATCGCAATCATGTACCCGCCGCCCTGCAGCAGCGGAATGGACCACCCGGCGAGCTTACCCAGCGGGGCGACGGCGCGGGAGGTGACTGCGTCGAACTCCGCCTTGGGCTGCTCCTCGGCGCGCCCGCGCACCACGGTCACGTTGTCCAGCCCCAGCTCGGAGACGACCTCTTTGAGATACGTGGAGCGCTTCAGCAGCGGCTCAATCAGCGTGATAGAAAGATCCGGCCGCGCAATCGCCAACGGGATGCCGGGAAGGCCCGCGCCGGAGCCGATGTCCGCGACCTTCAGCCCGGGCTCGAACGCCTCCGCGATCACCGCGCAGTTGAGAATGTGGCGCTCCCACAGGCGGTCCACTTCTTTCGGCCCGATAAAGCCGCGCTCGGCGGCCGTTGTCGCCAGCGAGCGGTGGTAAGCCTCGGCCAACCCGAGGCGTTCTCCGAAGACTTGGGCTGCGGCTGCAGGGGAGGTATCCGACATGCACAACACTGTAGTCGGCCCGCCGACATGAAAAAGTCCCGGCCGAAAACGGGCCGGGACATGCGTCGATAAGCAGGAGGCTACTTACCTTGCTTCCGCTGCTTCTTCGTGCGGCGGTCCTTGGTGCGCGCGCCCGGGGCGGGGGCGGTGGTGCGCTTGAGCTCCACCTTGCGCGCCTCCTCGGCGGCCTCTTCGGCGTCCATCTTGTTGTTCAGCCACATGGACTGGAAGAACGTCCAAACGTTGTTGGTGAGCATGTAGAACAGCAGACCGATGTGCCAGATCATGCCGGTGGCAAGAATCATGACGGGGAAGAACCACATCATCATCTTGTTCATCATGCCCATCTGGCTCTGCATCATCTCGGCCATCTCGCCCTGCGGCTTCGGGCCCTTGCCGGCGGCCTTGCGGGCCTCCTGGCGCTTGACCATGATGCGGGCGTTGAGGTGGGTGAACGCCGCACACAGCACGACCAGCGGCAGGCACACGGCGATGATCTGCGCACGGGTGAGATCCGCGTTGCCGAAGGCGGCGAAGGCTTCCTGCGGCATGGACATGTACGCGGACAGCGGCACGCCGAAGAAGTCCGCGTCCAGGAAGGACTGCACGTCTTCAGCCGGGAAGGCGTAGTTTGCCGTGGAGCGGTTTTCCTCCACAGACATTCCCAGCTCACTGGTGCGGTTGAAGGAGCGCAGCACGTGCAGCAGGCCGATGAAGATGGGCAGCTGCACAATCGGCACGATGCAGGACGACAGCGGGTTCGTCCCGTTTTCGCGGTAGAGTTTCTGCGTCTCCTCGGCGATCTTCTGCTGGTCGCCCGCGTACTTTTCGCGGATCTCCTGCATCCGCGGCTGCATCTCCTGCATTTTGCGCATGGAGCGCATCTGGTTGACCATCGGCTTCAGCAGCAGCAGGCGCACCGTGCAGGTGAGCAAGACGATGGCCAGGATCCAGGAGATGCCAGAATCCTTGGGGATGACAAAGCCGAGAACCTCGTGCCAGAACCTCAGCACCCAGGAAATCGGCCAATAGATGATATTCAGCACGTTTCGGTGTTACTCCTCACTCATTTCAATGCTGCCCGGCACCGGGTCGTAGCCGCCGGGGTGCCAGGGCCCGCATTTACACAGCCTGGCCGCGGCCATTGCGCCGCCGCGCACCGCCCCGTGGCGTGACACGGCTTCGAGCGCATACGCACTGCATACTGGCATAAAACGGCACGTCCCGCCCATCTTAAGGGGTGAGATGTACTTTTGGTAACTGCGAATCAGCCCCACCAGCAGTTTCGCCACAGGCCCCTTCGCGGCGGGGATTTCGCCGCCTGCGAAGTTGAAGTAGGCCATTATCGTTTCTTTTGCGCTTTGTCCAGCGCTTTTTCAAGATCGCGCGCGAGCTCGTCGCTAGTTGCGGCGCCGGCGGGCGGTAGGGCGCGGATCACAACATCAAAGGAGCGCCCAAGCTTATCGACGAGCTCCCGCTGCACCACCACATTCCGCAACTTCCGCGACACGGCGTGACGCGTCACCGCATTGCCCACCTGCTTGGACACCACCAGGCCGAAGCGCGGCCCTCCCTGGATGACTGCGTCGCCGCGCTGGTACACATGCACCATTAACGTGCGAGACCCCGCGCGCACACCCTTCCTCATCGCAGTTTTGAAGTCTGCGGAGGAAGAAAGCTTGTGCGGGCGGGGTAACACGCGCGGGTTGAAACTATGCCGTCAGCTTTGCGCGGCCCTTCTTGCGGCGCGCGGAAACGATGGCGCGGCCGGCGCGGGTCTGCATGCGGGCACGGAAGCCGTGCTTGCGTGCGCGGCGACGGTTGTTCGGCTGGAAAGTCCGCTTAGACACGGTGGACTCCTTGTGCGGTCATGAACAGCCGACGGCTCGTCAAAGCCTCCCGGGGAAGTGGCCGTTCCAAATGTGAAACGTTGCGTTGAGATTGCGGTTCGGCTCCGAAGTTGGAGCGCAGTTCGCGTGCAGCGCCTTCGCCGGCTCGCCTTGGATCAAGCGGCCCGGTGCCCGGCGGGGGCGGTGCTCTCAGATGTACGCCGGTGCGACCGACGTAAAGACGGGGTTAAGACTACGCGAATTTGTGCGCCCCGGCCAAATCAACACGCACACTTTTTTCCAGGGGCGATCGGGTACCCCCGTAATTACAACGGTGTGTTTTTTCGCAGGTGGCGCGGGAAATCCTCCCCGCACCCTGCGAGAGGGCTGAGAGTATGTGGACAGCTGTTCGACGCGACAAGTTATCCACAAAAACCCCTCCGGGCGAAGTTTCGACAGCCCGAGGTCGGAGCGGGTAACAATGAAGCAATCACCACAATCGCACAGCCTGGGGATGCACAGGCCTGTGGATAACTGTGAAGTACCGGTTGAGACTTTCGCCGAAAAATTGTTGTTTAGGCAGGTCAAAGCGGTGCAAGATCTCGCACAGAGTTATCCACAGGGTCTGCACGCCCTGTGGACAAACCGCGCTGCTAAAGTATCCACACCTGTGGATAACTCTGTGGAACAGCAGGTGACAGCGCGCCGAGCGGGCGAGCAGAGTTGTGGATTGCACATGTAGGCAGGAACAGACTGGAGACGACG